>CAJBLA010000234.1 GCA_903953815.1 uncultured Bacteroidota bacterium
AACATACTCTTTACTGAGTCCAGTAAGGGCAGCATATTGTGTTGCAATTTTTTC
Organism: uncultured Bacteroidota bacterium; assembly: GCA_903953815.1. Taxonomy (GTDB): domain Bacteria; phylum Bacteroidota; class Bacteroidia; order Chitinophagales; family Chitinophagaceae; genus Sediminibacterium. The sequence goes on from CAJBLA010000234.1 coordinate 55, forward strand.
ATTTTCAGCATCGGATAAATCTGCACCCTTCATTAATGCAGTTGCATAATCACCCGCGGCAAACTTTCTGGCTTCTTCAGCAAATGTTGCTAAGTCCTTGGGTTTGTCTTTTATTTTATTGTGATACCAAGCGGATACCGCATAGGTAGGCAAATGTAAAATATAAGAAATATCATCCCCTTGATAAAAACGAATGGTACGCATATCCAAAACAGTTGAAACAAGAATTACGCCATTTAAAGTAATTCCTAAGGTTTCCTGTAAATAATTTGCAACACCTGCGCTGCGCATCGTACCATAGCTTTCCCCTAAAATAAATTTAGGTGACTGCCAACGATTATTTTCATTAATATACTGTTTAATAAATCCACTTACTGATTTTATATCTCCATCTACACCCCAAAAATCCTTGTTGTTTGCTTTGCCAACCGCTTTACTAATTCCAGTACCAATTGGATCAATCATTACAATATCACTTATATCCAAGGTTGAAAATTGATTGTCTTCTATTTTATAAGGAGCAGGTCCATTGTTATTAGGATCATTAACAATTACTCGCTTAGGTCCCATTACCCCCATATGCAGCCATATTGAGGAGGAACCCGGACCTCCATTGTAAGAGAAAGTGATGGGCCTTTTGCTTAAATCAGATTGCCCGTCTTTTGTATAAGCAGTATAACCATAAAATGCAATAGGCTCATCTTGTTCATTTCTTAAAATAAGCGCGCCTGCTGTTGCCGTATACGTGATTAACTTGCCATCAATCGTAACAGAGTGACGGGTGACTGATTTTTCCTCTTTAGGAATTGATAATGAGTCCTTTACATTAGGTTGTGCCATTAATGGCGCAAAAGAAATTAGTAAAGCAAAAAAGAAACTGGAATGCAATAAAGTTTTTTTCATACTATTTATTTTAGCAATATAAATATACTATAATTGTAACTTAAAGTTTATTAAAATTTAAAAGTATGTTTGGGTGTTGAATGGTTCCTTTATTTCAATTAAAATAATTTAATGAAAACTAAATTTATAATTACTACGATTGGTGTATTTTTTGGATTTGCCTTTTATGTACAGGCACAACAAACACCATCGCCACTCATAAATTCATTTCGCACCTTTAAAGAAATGAAAGAAGAAAGCAAATTCAATTTAAACTGGGTATCATTAGGCCCAACATTAAATAGTGCAAGAGCGGATGTAATCCAAGTAGATACAGCACATCCAGGAACGATGTATGTTGGTTTTGGTTCAGGTGGATTATGGAAGACAGTGAATAATGGCTTAAGCTGGAAATCAATCTTTGAAGATCAGGCCGGTTTTAGCATTGGTGATTTTGCCATTGCCCCATCCAATCCGAATATACTTTATATAGGAACAGGGGAAAACTTAAAGAAACCAAGAAACTATACGTTACCAGGTACAGGTATGTATCGATCTAATGATGCTGGAAAAACATGGGAACATATTGGCCTGGAAGATTCTTGGTCGATTGCTGAAATTGCAGTTGATCCTACCAATCCAAATATTGTTATCGTTTCTGTATTAGGTCACTTATGGACTAAAAATAAAAACAGAGGAATTTATAGAACAACAGATGGCGGAAAAACATGGGAGCATGTGTTGTATAAAGATGAATTAACGGGCGCCAATGATATTGTGATATCTCCAATGAATTCAAAAATAATGTATGCTTCTCTATGGGAAGTTTATCCAGGTATTAGCGGTGTAAATAGTGGTGTATATAAAAGTAATGACGGCGGTAAAACTTGGACCCCTTGCAAAAATGGTTTACCTACAGGGCCCAATATTGGAAGAATTGGCGTGTCGGTTTCATTTACTAATCCAAATAAGGCATATGCGTTGGTAGATAATCTTAATAATCCAAAAAACCAAGCTGCTGAACTTTATAAAACTGAAGACGGCGGAGTCACCTGGAATAAAACACATTCAAGTCCTTTCAAAATATTTTCTGCATATGGTTGGTACTTCACTAATGTTTATGTAAATCCAAAAAATGATGAAGAAATTTTTTGCTTAGGTATTAGATTAGCGCATAGTGTAGATGGCGGTAAAACATTTACATTTATTGGTGGCAACGTAAATCGGATGACGCCCAGCATTGCACAGGGCTTACATTTAGATCAATGTGAACTTTGGATCAATCCAAACAACCCTAATCATATTGCAGTTGGTAATGATGGAGGATTATATGTATCTATGGACAAGGGGCTAAACTGGATGCATTATAATAATATACCCACGGGAGAATTTTATGATATTGCTATTGATGCCTCCAATTACACCATATATGGTGGCACACAGGATGATGCAACGGTATACGGACCTGCGAAAGAATTAAATACAAATTTTAGTGACCCTTGGAAATATGTATGGATTGATCCTTGGGATGGGGGTGATGGCTGTGTTTCGCAAGTTGATCCAGAAAATAAAAATATTGTATACTATAGTCAGCAGTATGGTGATGCAACTAGATTAGATAGAAGCGCAGACACCGCTGTTTCAATAAAACCTAGATTACCAAAATCAATTCATGACACTTTACTTTTTAATTATATTACCCCGTACTTTATATCTTCCTATCAAAGTAAAACACTTTATCATGGTGGAAATTATATTTTTAAATCTACAGACAGGGGTGATGCCTGGAAAGTAATTAGTCCAAATATTACCAATTCGGCATTTAAAGAAAAAAAGTCATTTGCTGCAGGTGCATTAGTGGAATCAACGATAAAAAAAGGATTGCTTTATGTTGGTACTGATAAGGGCGCTTTTTGGGTATCGCAAAACGATGGCAGTGTTTGGGAAGAAAAATCAGTTGGAATTGCAAATAATTATATTCGAAGTATTTCCCCTTCCAATTTCAAAACAGCTAGGGTTTATATGTGTATGACGGGTATTAATTATGATGATTTGCATAGTTATTTATATGTTTCTGAAAACTATGGAGCCGATTGGAAAAATATATCTGCAGGATTACCAGATGAGCCTATGAATGTTATTAAAGAAGATCCAACCAATGAAAATATATTATATGCGGGTGGCTTAAGAAGCGTGTATATTTCATTGGATAGAGGAAATACTTGGTCAACATTGGGCGTGGATATGCCACAGGTGGCGATTGCTGATTTAGAAATACATTTACCTACCATGGACCTTGTTGTAGCTACCCATGGAAGAGGGATTTATAAAATAAATTTGAAGCCTATTCAAAAAATGATGAATCAACGGCTAGCAAAAGAGCAAGATTATTTATTTGAAGTTGCACAAATACAAAGGCCTTGGTTTAACTCGAATGGTGGCGAACCTGATTATCGTAGTTTTGAAAAAATAAATTTTTCCTTTTGGTTAAAGGAGTCCCAACCTATTCAGCTTTCCATCATTGATAAAGCAAACAAGGAAATTTGGAGCACGAAAATTAACGGCAACAAGGGTTTTAATGAATATCGTTGGGATTTAACCCTAAGTAAAAGAACAAGCGATGAGCCCTACTTTGTTCACTATAATAAATTTATAGAAGCGGGAAAGTACACACTGAAGGCGACTATAGGAAACAAACAGTTTGAACAAAGCATAAATGTAAATAAAGGCGTTTCGCCCTATATACAATAGGCCTTAAATTTTATTAAGGAGGTGGAGAATAGTATTTTAAAAAAGTCCTACTTTTTTAAATAAATCTCGTCTAATGGGGATTCCTTACTAAATGCTTTTAGCATTTTTGGATGATCCAATAATTTTTCCGTGTGGGAAATAAAAATAGTAGCGATGCCATTTCCTATGAAATTGGTAATTGCTCTAGCTTCAGACATAAATCTGTCCACACCCAACAATAAAGCCAACCCTTCAACAGGGATCATATTGGTAGCAGTTAATGTGGAAGATAATACGATAAAACCACTGCCAGTAACACCTGCAGCTCCTTTAGAAGTAATCATCAATATGGCAATGATTGTAAATATCTGTTCCATACTTAAATGAACATTAAAAACCTGTGCTAAAAAAATAATCGCCATGGATAAATAAATGGAAGTGCCGTCTAAATTAAAGGAGTAGCCTGCCGGTATCACCAAGCCCACCACCGATTTTGAACAGCCCATTTTTTCTAGCTTTTCCATTAAGGAAGGTAGTGCCGCTTCGGAGGAGGAAGTGCCCAAAACAATGAGTAATTCTTTTTTGATATAATTTAAAAAAGAAAAAATATTAACCTTGCAGTATTTTAAGATAGCCCCTAGAATGAGTAATACAAATAAAGCCATGGTAATGTATACGCAAGCCATCAATTTCATTAAAGGTAAAAGGGTATCCACACCATATTTACCAATGGTATAAGCCATACCACCAAAAGCGCCAATGGGCGCGAGATACATCACATAGTGTAATGCCATAAATACATACTTACTTACCCAATTAATTTTTGAAACAATAATAGCACGATGTTTTAATTTGCTTATAACGATTCCTGCAATGATTGCAAAAACTAAAACCTGGATGGTAATATTACTTTTGAAAAAACTAGACCAAGAAAAAGTAGCTGCCCCTTGTTTGTATGCAGAAATATCTGCTTTTTGAATATGCGAAGTGTCCACATGCGCACCCGGTTGTATTACATATGCTACCACTACACCAATCACTAATGCGATGGTTGTTACAATTTCAAAATATATGATTGCTTTCCCACCAATCTTTCCCACTTTTTTTAAATCACTCATTCCGCATATTCCAGTGATAATGGTTAGTAAAATAATGGGATTAATAAACAGTTTAACAACTTCTATAAAATACTTACCCAAGGGTTGCATCGCAACACCCGTGCTAGGTGATATATACCCAACTAGAATGCCGGCAGTAATAGAAGCCAACACCCAAAAGGTTAGGTTTTTAAATAGTTTTTTCAACGAACCGTTTTATAGTTTTGCGTAAAGTGCGCGTAATTTTTCACGTGTCATGATGCTTTCCCAATTTGACCCTAATGCATTTTCCCATAAAGGTTTTAAGCTTAATGAAATATTAATCATTTCATCAAATTGTGCCTCCGTCAGGTTGGCACAAATACCTGTAGGAATTTCAATTTTATTTTTCTCCACCATAAATTTAAATTCTTCCACGCCTGCAGGATAATATTCTTCCAAATGATTCATTACAATACAATTACCAATACCATGTTTGGTTCCTAATAAATAGCTTAAACCGTAGCTCACTGCATGAGCCACGCCCACTTGACTATACGCAATACTCATGCCACCTGCGTAACTAGCCATCATTAATTGCTCATCGCTCTCCTCATCCCAACCTGTTTTTTCAACATATATTTTACGGCAAAGGTCCAATGCTTTTTCGCCATAGCTTTTACTAAATTCATTTAGGTAAGTACCTTCTAAACTTTCAATACAATGTATATAACAATCCATGCCTGTATAAAAACGTTGATTCGCAGGCGCATTTTTAGTTAATTCAGGATCTAATACGATTTGATTAAATGGAGTGAAATCGGAGTTCATGCCTAATTTACGCGTTGGGCCCGTTAATACAGTGGTGCGACTCACTTCCGCGCCAGTGCCACTTAAGGTTGGAATACCTACTTTAAAAACACCAGGCACTTTGACCAAATCCCATCCTTGATAATCGGCTGAGGATCCAGGATTGGTCATCATTAATGACACGGCTTTTGCCAAATCCATTGCCGAACCTCCGCCAATACCAATGATGCCACTTACTTCACCAAATTCTGCTTTAAGTTCGGCAGCCAATGCATCTACTTGCTTTGTTTTGGGCTCCTGTGTTACATCCACATATACAATCTTATCTTTTCCTCTTAATGGAATGCGACCCGCTAGTGGTTTACCAATAAAATAATGATCCAAGAAAAATATCATCGGAAAATTATCCTTTCGGCGAGGGGCTAAAATTTCATCTAATTGATTAAACGCGCCACGACCATAAACAACATAGTCAACTAATTTTAAATTCTTGAACTGCATTTGGGTTATTTTAATATAAGCGGATGTAAAATATTTTATGGATTCTTAAACAGTGTAATTCATAACAAAGATAAACTTTATAGCGTATTGAATCACGTGCTTTTTAATTTATTACTATTGATTTAATAAAAGCTTTGCCGCTTTTATTAAATCAGCGGGTGTGTCAATTTCAACCCCCATATATTCTGTTACGACCATTTTAATTGATATCCCATTTTCCAAATAACGCAAACACTCTATTTTTTCAACAGCTTCTAATGGAGACATTGGCCAATTGGTGAAATTAAGTAATGCTTGTTTTTGAAATGCATATACGCCAATGTGTTCATAGTAAGTTATGGCTGATTCGGTGCATCTAGGATAAGGGATTACACTTCGTGAAAAAAACAATGCATTGTTATTTTTATCAACTGCTACTTTTACATAATTAGGATCCTGAATTAATGTGTTATCCGTGAGTACCTGCATTAATGAAGCTACTTGCACTGTCGTGTCTGAAAAAACAGCAATTACTTTTTCCAGTGGTTCTCTTTTTACAAAAGGTTCATCCCCTTGTACATTCACTACAATATCAATGTCCAAGTCCTGCACGGCCTCTGCAATACGATCACTTCCACTTTCATGAGAACGCTTACTCATAATGGCTTTTCCGCCATGTTGTGTTATTTCATTAAAGATAATTTCGCTATCGGTTACGACATATACCGCATCAAATAATCCAGTGGCAACCGTGTTATCATAGGTATGTCGGATCACTGTTTTGTCACCCAATGTTTGCATTAATTTAGCTGGAAAACGCGTAGCCGCATAGCGAGCAGGTATAAAAGCACCAATTTTCATAAATGAAACTTATTTAATAATCCGTTTTAATATTTTTATTTAACGGCATTTTTAATTGATATAATAAATCTTGGTCTCGTTGGTTGTCTAAAACATCTAAGCCATATTTAATTTCAGACATGGGTGTGCTGTTATACGTTCCCAATAATTTATCCCAAAATGAAAATATATTCCCATAATTACTATCCGTTTGCGGACGCATTAAATGATGATGTATGCGGTGCATATTCGGCGAGACAATAATTAAACCAAGGGTTTTATCAAACCAGGATGGGG
>CAJBLA010000235.1 GCA_903953815.1 uncultured Bacteroidota bacterium
ACCTCAGGAATTTCTTCCTCTTCAATTAATGTGGGTTCCAATTCGGAGATGTTTGTATTTTCTTCTTCTTCTAAGGACAACTCATCAATGAAAAGCTTCCCACCATCCGGAACCGCTGTAGGTATTAAATTGCCATCTGCATCCTTATTTTCCTTTAATTTATTACCCCCCGCATTTTGTAAAGCCGCGGCTTGATTTAAATCCCATTCTTGTTTAACCGCTTCCTCATTGTCTTCACTAATGAAAACTTCCTCTTTTTTCTTAGGCAGTAGAAAACTTAAATTAGGCACATTAAAGCTTGGATTAAAACGCCATATAAAATAGCTAAACCCAGCAACAAATAAAATGGCGCCTGTACCAAAACTACCCACCCACTTAATTAACCAACTACTACTATATTCTCCCAAAGCACCACCCCATGAAAATGCAGCTTGTGCTGATAGAAATGCAAAACAAGTGCTTAACACTAATAAGCCAATGATTACATAACGTACGTTACGCCATAAACTAAAAATTGGTTTTGTGAAAAATAAGTTCACCCCTAATACAAAAAAGAAAGTGCAAAATAAATAGGCCGCAACTCCAAAACCGTTAAACATCATTTGGTATGCAATGAAAGCGCCTAGATAACCTAATAAATTATTGACCTTAACATCATTTGTTGAAAATAACTTTGTGCGCCATAACTGGACCATATCTTGGTCCTCCTGCCAAGTAAATAAATAAGAAGTAAATGCCACAAATAGAAATAGGGCAATAAGCAAACAAATGGCGCCCAATATTTTTGAAGTTCGCTCATCTTTTACCACTTCAGTAACGGTAACGGAGGCTTCCTTATCTGGATTTAAGATTGGGGAATTAACGTTGGGTTCTTTTTTGCTTTTAAGCGTATTTGCCATGATAACAAATATAAGTTATCTGTATAGGACGAAAAAGGAATTTGAAAAAATGTGTAAAATTGGAAATAGCAGTGCCTACTTATCCACTTTTTTAAGGTAAACGACCCGCAACCAAAAGCACCAACCTAGTATAAAACACAAACCGCCTAAAGGTGTGATGGGACCAATAAAACGAATCAATGGATTATTTGAAGCGGAAAGCAAAGTCAAAAGGTACAAGGATCCGCTAAAAAAGAACATGCCGGCGATAAAAAAATGAGCAGCCCATCCAAGCCATTTTTGCTCATTAATACTAAGATGCTGTTGAAGGCAATAAATAGCTAAAGTAATCAATGCTATTGCGTGCATGAATTGATACCTAACCCCTGTTTCAAATATTTGTAATTTATCCTCACGCACCATCGACTTTAAAGCATGCGCACCAAATGCCCCTAAAATAACAGACAAAGCGGCTAAAATTAATCCTAAAATCAATATTCTACGATGCATGTTTTAAAATTATTTTTTTCAATTCTGATTCATTGATTTGGGCTGAGGTTACTCGATAATTTGCTTGTTGATAAAACGAAAATCGATTTGTTAATTGTTCTTGTAAGAAAGTAGCAATTTGTTGTTCATTTAATTTTGCAATCAATGGGCGATGTTCTTTTTCCTTGATTAATCGTTCTACTAAAACTTCCATAGATTCATCCAACCATATAACGATACCCTCTTTTTTCATCCACTGAATATTTTCATTAAAACAGGGTGTACCACCACCTGTTGCTAAAACATACTTTTTCTTTTCCTTGAACCACTTTAATAGTTTCGTCTCTGTTTTTCTAAAATATTCCTCCCCATCTTCTGCAAATAATTCT
>CAJBLA010000236.1 GCA_903953815.1 uncultured Bacteroidota bacterium
AAATTCATATTCAAAATATATTAATATGAATGAAGAATTAGTTGATTTAAATGTCAACAATCCTGGAAATAAAAAATTTAAGCTTTTATTCTACATTTTATTGGGAGTTTTTCTTTTCACCATTGCTGCATTATATAACAAATATTCTTCAGTAGAAAGTGCTATAACCAATAAAAATTATGAATTACAAAATCAAATTACAAAGTTGAATTATGAAGTAGAAAAAGCGAATCAGCAGTTTTTATCAAAACAAAATGAATTAAAAAGTTATGATCAATATCAATCACTTTTAAAATTTGTCAGGCTTCGTGATTCACTTTATAACTCCCTACCATTTAAATATGGAGATAAAGTAATTGTTTTACCTGATTCAATTAAGGGTGTTATAAATTCTATCTCAATAAATGCAAATGCACTCGAATATTCAATAAAATATGTGGTAAAGGTGAAGGGGAATAATTATTCAACATATTCAATTTCAGATCTACAAGTAGATCCTAATTAATATGGAAAGTAATTTATCATATAAAGATATTAAAATCACAAATCATATAATTAATGTCTGTGGGATTTTTTTATATTCAAATGATTTTGAAAATAAAATATATCAATCTGGTTATAAATTAAATATAAATAGTAATTATAAAGATCTCTTTTATCCAACATATAGTAAATTATTGTTCACACAAAAATCTGTTAATAAAAGATATACAAAATATACTGAATCTGAATTTTTAACATTATTAATAAGAGGAAGAGATAACAATATAATTAAAGAAGCTTCTTTTCAAATTAACAGTTATAATTTATATTTGTTTGAAGATAATTTTGGTTTATTTTCTCTTGATATTTCATTAGCAGATGCAGACATCAGTTTATCAGAATATTCAGACGCTACTTTTTTATTAAGATCTTTTGGAAGTAAGCTTAAAAATAATGATATTGATTGGTGTCAATATATAGAAAAGAATGTCTTAATTGAAACAAGAATTAGAGGCGAAGAAATATTAGTAGATGAATTTTCAGGAAGTAAATTCAAATTATATCAAGTAATACAATTAAATACACAAATTAGTGAAGCTGAACAAACCTCTTTATTAATTGATATAGCAACAATTTCTAAGATTGGGTCTTCAATTTCAGATAGTTATGACTCAAATTCAAAAGAGTATTACCAAAATTTAATTGATTCTAATTTAATTAGTGTTTTTAAAAATTGGAAAGGCTTATCACTGTTTGATACATTTACTATACTTGGATATAACATTTTGGATCAAGATTGGAAATTAAATAATTACAAAGATCTTTATTTCAACATTTATTTAATTAATATTTATATCAAATATTCTTTATTTAGGTACAACTTTCAAGTTATTGACTTCCCTAAAAAACTAAGAGAAAAATTTGAAAATTTTATTGCAGAATATAATTTAACTCAAATATCTTATAATTTTTTACCAAATTTATTACATAATAAACAAAGAGTTAGTCTTGAAATACCGGAAGAATTAAGTGGTTTAAATGATAAAATAATAAAACTTAGTGATAAAATTAAAGAAGAACAGCAGTCTAAAACTAATTTTATTTTAGGTATTATTTCTTTCTTTAGTTCATTAGCTGCATTTTCACCGATTGTAGACTTTGCATATGAATTAAAAAACAAATTTCATTTAAATAATTTTATATTTTATAGTATTTCTTCGATTTTGACTTTACTAATTACTTTTTTTATTTTACATTTTTTATATCCTAATGAAATTAAATCAAGATGGGGACAAATATTTTCCAAGAAGAAATAGCATTTCAACCTAAAGATCAATATCATACTTTACGTCATTTTACATACATAAATGAGGAGTATAAAAAGATGCTTGCAAATATGTTAGGTATAGATAAATTAATTTTTAACTCAGAATTAAATAAAGTAGGATCAAAATTCAATACAAAATATTTTCAATCACCATTAGAGGTTTTTAATTTAATAAATAATTCAATTCCTCATAAAACAGTAAAACAAGCTAATGGGACAATCGTAAATTCTTATTTATTTGAAGAATCAATTTTTCAAGGCGGAATTGGCACTGATTCAATAATTGAGATTGATAAATTAGAAATACAACAATTGAGTTTAATAAAAAAGGAATTACGTTCTGGATTTCTTATCAAATTGTTAGAAATTGAAAATCTACCTATTACTTATGAATTACAAGTTGTTTTAAAATCAATAAAAGAACAATTAAATATCATAACTTTATTCCCTGGAAAATATGCGCCTCCTTTCCCTAATACTAAACATAAAGAAAATAGCTCAAAATTATTTTGGGAATCTAATTGTTTTTTAAAATTTAAAATGAATTAACATGAAACAAATTTTATTTATATTTATTAGTTTTTTTATTCTTTCGTCTTGTACTAGTTACAAACAAAAAGAAGTAAAAAATAATTTAGAAAGTTTAATCACCGACATAGAAAAAAATAATTCAAATTATACTGAGCAAGATTGGGAAACAAAAAATAAAGAATTTGAAATAATTTTATCAAAAGAGTATTTACCCATAAAAGATAAATTAAATGAGGAACAAAGATTAGAAATAAATAGACTCATTGGGAAATATGAAGCTATAAAAATTAAATCAGGAATTAATCGTTTTAAAGGTATATTAAAAGATGGTTTTCAGCAACTTGAATCGATTATTACTGAATTATCAAATGACACAACCTTACTCAAATAACCAATAAATTTTATACTTATGAAAACACGTAACTTTTTTTGTTTTTTATTAATTACAATTTCTTTTCTTGTTACCGGATGTAAATCGGAGTCTGAAAAAAAGCAAGAACTCATTTTTTCAATTAAGGAGAATTTGTGTTCTGATATAAGGACGCTTGTAAGAACCTCAATAAACAGTTTCACATTAGGATTAGGGGGTTCTGTATATGAGACTGTTGTATCAAAGAGCCAACAAAAGCAAATGTTTTGTGATCCAATAAGCCCATATGTAATAGGAGATTTAAATGAGCTTACAAATGAAGAACTTGAAAAAATTCAACAAAATTCTAATGAAAAAGCAAAGTTTATATTAAGGTCCATAGTTTCTCATAAAGACGAGGTTAAAAAGGCATATGACACCTATCAACCAGAATTGAAAAAATATACTGACATGCTTCTTGAGTATGTCGATAAAAACAGTAAATAATTACTAATATATTGATTTATAATGTTTTAGACATATTAATAATTCATTTTC
>CAJBLA010000237.1 GCA_903953815.1 uncultured Bacteroidota bacterium
AGTATGAAAAGTAAAATTTTTTTAGCGCTTGCTATTATTAGTCTTGGTGCTTATTCTTGCGTTAGCCCTAAAAAATTTCAGGAAGCAGAAGCAAAGTACGGTCAATTAAATGGTGCTTATGCCGAATTACAAGGTAAATACCGTGATGCTCAGGATGAAGCTGCAAAAGCAAAAAATGAAACTGATAAATCAAACTTTGTTTCAAAAACAATGCAAGGAACTATTGATGACTTAAATAAGCAAATTGAGTTTTTAAAGAAAAACAATAATGTGGTTTTAAATCAACTACAAGATATGTCAGTAGTATCAGGTGCGCAAGCAGAGAGTATTAAAAAGTCTTTAGAAAATATTGGTTCAAAAGATTCTTATATCCAAACTTTACAAGGTTCTATGGCGCGTAAGGATTCAATGAATATGGCGCTTGTAATGAACTTAAAAGGAGCCATTGGTGATTTGAGCGATGGTGATATTAATATTAAAGTTGAAAAAGGAGTAGTATATGTTGACATCTCTGATAAATTATTATTCAAAAGCGGAAGCTTCTCAATCACGGATAAAGCAACAGTGGTATTAGGTAAGGTTGCTAAAGTATTAGCAGCACAACCAAATATTGAATTCATGGTAGAAGGACATACTGATTCTAAACAATTATTAGGATCAGACAATAAGATGGAAGACAACTGGGATTTAAGTGTTAAGCGTGCGACTACGATTGTTAGATTATTACAAGAAAAATATGGTATTGATCCAAAGCGCATGACTGCAGCTGGAAGAGGAGAATATGTACCAGTAGCTGAAAATAATTCTGCTGAAAATAGAGCTGCTAACCGCAGAACTAGAATTGTAATTTTACCTCAATTAGATCAATTCTTTAAATTATTAGAGAAGAAATAATTAAGTAAGGAATAGGCTTTTAGCATAAAGCGGATTTCATATAATATTTTCAATATTGAACCCCTGCACTTTTTCGGTGTGGGGGTTTTTTATTTGTTTTTGTTTTTCCCCATCTTCCATAAATGTAGGAACTCGTCGTATCTTTGAATGATGCAAGCGTATTTACAAGGTTTAAATGAACAGCAAAAAGAGGCGGTCACCCATATGAATGGCCCATTAATGATTATTGCTGGCGCGGGCAGCGGTAAAACAAAAGTGTTAACGAGTAGGATTGCCCACCTAATGAATAGTGGCGTAGATTCCTTTAATATATTGGCGCTAACTTTTACCAATAAGGCGGCTAAGGAAATGAAGGAGCGTGTCGAAAAAACCTTAGGTAATACAGAAGCACGCAATTTATATATTGGCACTTTTCACAGCGTATTTGCAAGATTGCTTCGTGCAGAAGCCAGTAAGTTGGGCTACCCGCAAAGCTTTACTATCTATGATACAGACGATTCTAGATCAGTTTTAAAAGCGGTGATTAATGATATGGGCTTGGATGACAAACACTACAAACCAAATATTGTACATAACCGTATCTCTTCCGCAAAAAATGCATTGATTGGTCCAGTGGAATATAATTCCAACACTATGATTCAACAAGAGGATGCAAGATCAAAGCGTCCAGCGATTGGTGAAATTTACGCATCCTATGTAGCGCGCTGTTTTAAAAATGGTGCGATGGATTTTGATGATCTATTGTTTAAGATGCATGAGCTATTACGCGACTACCCTGAAGTGCTTCACAAGTACCAACATAAGTTCAAATATTTATTAATTGATGAGTATCAGGATACCAATCCGGTGCAGTATCAAATTGCAAAACTATTAGCCGCAGTTCATGAAAATATTTGTGTGGTGGGTGATGACGCACAAAGTATTTATAGTTTTAGAGGCGCTACTATTGAAAATATTTTACAGTTCCAAAAAGATTACGATGATGTTAAATTGGTAAAGCTGGAACAAAACTATCGCAGCAGTGCATCCATCTTAGAAGTTGCGAATCATGTGATAAAAAATAACCAGGGACAAATACCAAAAAATTTGTGGACTGAAAATGAGGAAGGTGAAAAAATTAAGTTGGTCAGAACCATGACCGACAATGAGGAAGGAAAATTTGTTGCGGATGCAATTCAAGAAAATAAATTAAGAAACCATTTTTATAATAATGACTTCGCCATTTTGTATCGTACCAATGCACAAAGTAGGTCATTCGAGGAAAGTTTAAGACGCACGGGTATCCCTTATAAGATATACGGTGGGCTTAGCTTTTATCAAAGAAAGGAGATCAAGGATTACATCGCTTACTTAAGAATTATTGCGAACACCAAGGACGAAGAAGGATTAAAAAGAATTATTAATTATCCAGCAAGAGGCATTGGAAAAACCACCGTTGAAAAATGTTTGGTCATTGCGGGTGAACAAAATATTACTTTTTACGAAGTATTAGAAAAAGCAAAAGCTTTTGGATTTAAAGCGGGCACACTCACTGCGATTGAAGAGTTTGTGACCATGATTAAATATTTTCAAAATCAACTCACGAAGCACAATGCTTATGATGTTGCAGTACAAGTTGGTAAGCATACCAATATCGTCAAAGAATTATTCAATGATAAATCGACCGAAGGCTTAGCACGTTATGAAAATATACAAGAGTTATTGAACTCCATCAAAGAGTGGACCGAAAGTCCAAGTAATGAAGATGGAGAACAAGGCGATAAAGGATTAGGTGCTTACTTACAACAAATTACTTTAATCACGGATGCAGATAATGATAAGAATGAAGCAGATTCAGTCAAGTTAATGACGGTGCACGCGGCCAAAGGTTTGGAATTTGCCTGTGTATTTGTAGTGGGTTTAGAAGAAACCTTATTCCCAAGTGGCATGAGTGTAAATACTAGGGAGGAGTTGGAAGAAGAAAGGAGATTGTTTTATGTAGCGGTAACGCGTGCAAAAAGACACTTATGGTTAAGCCATGCGAATTCGAGGTATCGTTTTGGACAATTGGTGCAAAACGATCCAAGCCGATTTATTGAGGAAATGCCCGAGGATAAAATTGACAAATCAAGTGCAGGTGGTGGCGCGCGCAACCAAAGTTCTGGCTGGGGTAATGCCTATGACCGCATGCATGGTGGCAATACCAAAGGATGGAGTGAACCCAAGCCTAAACTAAATACCGATAACAAGCCGAGCAAACCAAGCTATATGCCGGTGGCGCCTCCAAGTACATTGAATAAAAACCATATTCCTTCGGAGAATTTCAGTGCTGCCGACCCTTCTGATTTAGAGGCAGGCATGAAGATAGAACATCAAAAATTTGGGTTTGGCGTAATCAAAGAAATTGAAGGTTCCGCGCATAACCCAATCGCATTAATCCTATTTGATAAAAATGGGGAGAAGAAGATCATGCTGAATTATGCCAAATTGAGCATCATTCCATAGTTTTTACCCTTGTCGATATCGGAAAAATATAGGCCAGATTAGGGCAAACACCTCGTTAACCCTCATTTTTGATTATTTTTGTATTCAATTTTACCAAACAGCGCAACTATGATTACTACAGGCAATACCATTGTAAGCATTTATACCGAAATGACACCCAACCCGGAGACGATGAAGTTTGTCGCAAACAAGCTTTTGTATCCAGGAAAAAGTATCGATATCGCAGAGGAAAGGTTAGCAATTGCCTCTCCTTTGGCAAAAGAATTATTTAGTTTTCCTTTTATTAAAAGTGTATTTATAGCGAGCAATTTCATTACACTTACTAAAAGTGCAGATACAGATGATTGGCAGGATGTAATCCCTACGATTAAAACTTTTTTAAAGGAGTATTTAGAAAACGGAGGGGTTGTGGTGAATGAAGAGGAAGTGGCTAAAATAAAACAAGAAGCAACCAATACAGTACACGCAGATGATGATGATGTGGTAAAACGTGTAAAAGAATTATTAGAAAATTATGTAAAGCCCGCCGTTGAAATGGATGGTGGTGCAATACAATTTAAAAGTTATAATGACGGCGTAGTCAATTTAATGTTACAAGGCTCATGTAGCGGATGCCCTAGTTCAATGGTTACTTTAAAAGCGGGAATCGAAGGAATGATGAAGCGCATGATCCCAGAAGTTAAAGAAGTAGTTGCAGAAGCGGAGTAATTAATAAATCGTAGAAAAGTATTTTAAAAAAGTCCTACTTTTTTAAATAAATTATAAGAGATAAAAAAAGAGGCCTTAAATTTAATTAAGGCCTCTTTTTTGTTCGTGCTATTTTAAAGTTTCTTTTATAAAATCAGCCACATCTTTTTTAAACTGTTTCCCTGATGCTGGATCTGTATACATCATATGACCCGCTTCATAGTATTTTAATATAATATTATTTTGAAGTCGTTTTTCTAAGCCCATATGGGTAAATGTATATTCGGCTGCATAAAACGGTGTTGCTAAATCATAATAGCCATTTATAGCCAACACTTTTAAATTAGGATTTCGGCTCATCGCTTCCGCCAAATCCACTGCTGTATTAGCCGGAACGGCATCGTTATTGAAATTTTTATTGTGTTTCCAATCCCACTTAAACCCTGGCGTTGCATATGCTGATGTTCTATACGTCAGCATTTTATTCACCTTAAGTTCATTATAATAATAATCTGAAAATGCAGTAATGTAAGCAGGGCTAATACTACTGCTTTGTGGATCATAAGATGATCCTTCGCTCAATAAATTTTGATTGATGCCGATATACCTTGCGTCTAATCTGCCCACTGTCATATGATCAGTTCTTAATAATTCATCTGTGAATTGCGGTTCTTTAATGCGCAGTTTTGCTTTTAAAACATACTCTTTACTGAGTCCAGTAAGGGCAGCATATTGTGTTGCAATTTTTTCATTTTCAGCATCGGATAAATCTGCGCCCTTCATTAATGCTGTTGCATAATCACCCGCAGCAAACTTTCTGGCTTCTTCAGCAAATGTTGCTAAGTCCTTGGGTTTGTCTTTTATTTTATTATGATACCAAGCGGATACTGCATAGGTAGGTAAATGTAAAATATAAGAAATATCATCCCCTTGATAAAAACGAATGGTGCGCATATCCAAAACAGTTGAAACAAGAATTACGCCATTTAAAGTAATTCCTAAAGTTTCTTGTAAATAATTTGCAACCCCTGCGCTGCGCATTGTACCATAGCTTTCCCCTAAAATAAATTTAGGCGACTGCCAACGATTGTTTTCATTAATATACTGTTTAATAAATCCACTTACTGATTTTATATCTCCATCTACACCCCAAAAATCCTTGTTGTTTGCCTTCCCAACCGCTTTACTAATTCCAGTACCAATGGGATCAATCATCACAATGTCACTTATATCCAATGTCGAAAATTGATTGTCTTCTATTTTATAGGGAGCAGGTCCATTGTTATTAGGATCATTAACAATAACACGCTTGGGTCCCATTACCCCCATATGCAGCCATATTGAGGAAGAACCGGGGCCTCCATTGTAAGAGAAAGTGATTGGCCTTTTGCTTACATCAGATTGCCCATCTTTTGTATAAGCAGTATAACCATAAAATGCAATAGGTTCATCTTGTTCATTTCTTAAAATAAGCGCGCCTGCTGTTGCCGTATACGTGATTACTTTACCATCAATCGTAACCGAGTGATGGGTGACTGACTTTTCCTCTTTAGGAATTGATAATGAGTCCTTTACATTAGGTTGTGCCATTAATGGCGCAAAAGAAATTAGTAAAGCAAAAAAGAAACCAGCGTGCAATAAAGTTTTTTTCATACAATTAATTTTAGCAATATAAATATACTATAATTGTAACTTAAAGTTTATTAAAATTTAAAAGTATGTTTGGGTGTTGAATGTTTCTTTTATTTAAATTAAAATAATTTAATGAAAACTAAATTTATAATTACTACGGTTGGTGTATTTTTTGGATTTGCCTTTTTTGTTCATGCACAACAAACACCATCGCCACTCATAAATTCATTTCGCACCTATAAAGAAATGAAAGAAGAAAGCAAATTCAATCTAAATTGGATATCATTGGCCCAAATCAGCGGTGTAGGTGCAAGGAATCGCACCCTTCGCGCGCATCCATGCGACGGCTACAGAGGTATCGAGACCGCCTGAAAATGCGATGCCGACTCTTTCGCCGACTGGCAGCGATGCAAGAACCTTGGACATGG
>CAJBLA010000238.1 GCA_903953815.1 uncultured Bacteroidota bacterium
CATTGTTTTGCATATTTGGATGCACCCATTATGCGTTGTGCCTCACTAGACACACCGATTCCTTTTAATTTGGAATTAGAAAAACAATACCTAGCCAATAGTAGACTAGAAGAAACGATGCAGCGATTACTTAGTTATTAAAAATCCCCTTCAATTTTATTTATTAAATTAAGTAAACAAGCCTACCCGTTTATGGGGTAGGCTTGAAAAAATCATAAGAGATCGTATTAACAACCCTTATTTTTCTAATTAGGGTTGTTAATACGATAAACTCTTAGGAAATTCCCACCCAATACCTTGCTAATATCTTTATTGGAATAACCTCTAGCGATTAAGGCTTGTGTAAACACAGGATAGTCCACCACTGTTTTTAATTCCTTGGGTGCTGAATTAATACCATCAAAATCGGAGCCTAATCCAACATGATCAACACCAACTAATTTTACAATATGATCAAAGTGTTGCATGAGTTGTTCTAGGTCTGGTTTGATATTGCCACTTTCGCTTGGGTATTTGTCTGATACCATCGTGAATGCATATTCGCGTTGAATGCCTGTCGCTAATAAAGAATCAATTTCATTCGCATGTTTTTTTCTAAAGGCCGCATCTTTTTTTGAAAAATTACTATCCACAAAACCAGAGAAAAAATTTAAATGTATCACACCGCCATTTTTTCCTATCGCAATGATTTGCTCATCTTTTAAATTTCTTGAAACAGGACAAATACTATACGCATTACTATGTGAAGCAATGACGGGTTTATTAGTTGTATTAATGGCATCCCAAAAAGTGGTTTCCCCCACATGTGATACATCCACAATAATGCCCAGTTGATTCATGCGATGTATAATTTCTTTTCCAAATGCATTTAGCCCTTTTTTACGGGGGAAGTTTGGATTTTTTTCATCTGCGTGTGAGCTTGCCCAGCTCGGTGAATTATTCCAAGTCAATGTCATGTATCTAACACCACGTGCGTAAAAAGTATCCAACCTATTAATATCCTCTTCAATCATATGACCACCTTCCACACCATACTGTGCAATAAATTTATTTTTCTTCAATGCGTTTTGAATTTCTTTCCAAGTTTTTGCTACCACCATTTTGTCTCGATTACGCGCTGCAACTGCATCAATAGTATCCATTTCACGCATCGCCCAAGCATAGGGATTTACTTTTTCACCATCACACCAAATAGAGAATAATTGATAATCAACCCCGCCTTGCTTAAAACGGGCCAAATCGGAATGATTTATTCCCTTCAAATCCTGGTCTAGGCTTACTTTTTTCTCGATACAAGCAGTAACACAGTCATTATGGGCGTCAACAAGTACTGATTTGAAATGGATTGCCTGAGCGCTTGCACTAGCTGAAACGAGGAGTAAAAGGGCGGCTAAATATTTCATACAATAGGATTGTTTTAATTGACAACTAAAATAACTATTTTTGCCCACAGAAAAACGACTATGTTAGATAAATTAGAAGCCATACAAGCTAGGTTTGAACAAGTGGGCGTGGCTTTGACCAACCCTGAGATCATTAATAACCAATCAGAGTTTGGTAAAATGAGCAAAGAGTACCGCGCTTTGGAAAAAATCATGCAACCTTTTGAACGTTATAAAAGAGTTTTAGCGGATCATCAATTTGCCAAAGAGAGCTTAAATGGAGATGATCCTGAGATGCGTGAACTAGGTAAGCTTGAATTGCCAGCATTAGAAGATGAAAAAATTCAATTAGAAAAGGACTTAACTAAATTATTGATACCTAAGGATCCGCAGGATGATAAAAATGCAATTATAGAATTAAGAGCGGGAACTGGTGGAGACGAAGCAAGTTTATTCGTAGGTGATTTATTAACCATGTATACCAGGTATTGTCAAAAGAAAGGATGGAAAGTAGCCATTGCAAGTGAGAGTGAAGGAACGGTGGGCGGTTATAAGGAAGTAATATTAGAAGTAGCAGGTGAAGATGTATATGGTACCATGAAATTTGAAAGTGGTGTACACCGTGTACAACGCGTTCCAAGTACAGAGACCCAAGGAAGGGTGCATACTTCTGCAGCTACTGTTGCAGTGATGCCGGAAGCGGAAGAGGTTGATTTTGTATTGAATCCTGCAGATGTTAAAATGGAAACCTCTCGAAGTGGTGGTGCTGGTGGACAAAACGTAAATAAAGTAGAGACCAAAGTAATGTTAACGCATATTCCAACGGGCACGGTGATCATTTGTCAAACAGAAAGATCGCAGTTAGGCAATAGAGAAAAAGCCATGGGCATGATGCGTACCAAATTATTTGAAGAGCAAGTGCGCAAGCAAGAAGATGAAATTTCGCGTCATCGTAAAACATTGGTTAGTACCGGTGATCGTAGTGCTAAAATTAGAACTTATAATTGGCCACAAGGAAGGGTGACAGACCATAGAGTAGGGGTCACTTCTTATAATTTAGATGCAGTGATTAATGGAGAGATTGAAGAATTTATTGAAGCGCTTCAAGTTGCAGAGAATGCAGAAAAAATGTTGGTTCAAAATTAATTTTTATTAATTTTTTCCAGCAATACTTTTTTCCCAATCCCAAGCGGTACGCATCATATCCTCTAAGGAGTATTTAATTTCCCAACCTAATTTTTTAACAGCATAATCGTTGTTGGCATAAATTGCAACTATATCTCCTGCGCGTCTTGGTCCTATTTGATAATTCAATGCAAGTCCAGATACTTTTTCAAATGCTTTAATGGCTTCAAGAACAGTAATGCCATTTCCTGTACCCAAATTAAAAATTTCGCAACTTTTAGGTTGGTTGTTTTTTATTGAATATTGTAATGCGAGTGTATGTGCGCGTGCAATATCACAAACATGAATATAGTCACGAATACAACTACCGTCACGCGTATCATAGTCGTCACCGTACACTTGCATCGTAGCTAATTTCCCGATTGCTGTTTGTGTAATGGCAGGCACTAAATTTTGAGGACGACCAATGGGTAATTCTCCAATGGCAGTAGACGGATGTGCGCCTACTGGATTAAAATAGCGCAATAAAATAGTGGAAAGGGGTGCAACAAATGCAGTATCCTTGATAATGCTTTCGC
>CAJBLA010000239.1 GCA_903953815.1 uncultured Bacteroidota bacterium
GACTTCAATTTAATTTTATATTTATTTTTCCAACGCTTGATGATATTGTTAAATATACCTTTGGTCAAATGTGAATGAATAATTGGATGCACCAATAAAATCAGTGATTTGTGACCATGGGTGGCCAAATAAGACATTTTCTTTTCAATCTCATCCTCTAATAATAAAGTGGAAGTTATTTTACCTGTGCCATTACATGCAGGGCAATCTTCTGAGGTATTAATGTTTACTTCAGGGCGAATACGTTGTCGCGTTGCTTGTAATAGTCCAAATTTTGAAATAGGTAATACAGAATGTCTGGCACGATCGGTTTTCATGAAATCCTCTAATGACTCTTGCACCTTGCGTCTATTTTCAGGCAATTTCATATCAATAAAGTCAATCACAATAATGCCACCTATATCTCTTAATCTTAATTGTCGCGCTATTTCCTCCGCCGCTTCCATATTGGTTTGCAAAGCATTTTCTTCCTGGTTATTAGAAACACTTTTAAAACCACTGTTCACATCAATCACATGCAATGCCTCCGTGTGTTCAATAATTAAGTAAGCGCCACTAGGCAGGTTCACCGTTTTTCCAAAAGAGGACTTTACTTGTTTGGTAATACCATATTGATCAAATATGGGCTGATCACCATCGTACAAGCTTAATATATTACTTTTGGCAGGGGCTATTCTTTGTAAATAGCTTAGCGTGATATCAAATATTTTTTTATCGTTGACCACGATTTTATTAAAATCTTCATTTAATAAATCTCTTAATATACTCGTGGTTTTGCTTTCCTCGTTCATGATACGTGCAGGAGGTAATGCACCCTTTAAATTTGATTGAATATTATTCCAATTGGCTTCAAGGGTCAATAAATCTTCATGTAGTTCGGCCGTTGTTTTACCTTCAGCTGCAGTTCGCACAATCACACCGAAATTTTTAGGACGCACCGCTTCGATTATTTTTTGTAACCTTTTGCGTTCCTCATTTGAATGTATTTTTTTAGATACGGCAACTATTTCATTAAAGGGGGTAAGTACCACGAATCTTCCTGCTAATGAAATTTCACAAGTTAATCTAGGGCCTTTGGCAGCGATAGGCTCTTTTAAAATTTGAACCAATACATTAGGTTTTCCATTAAGGACTTCACTTATTTTTCCTGTTTTAAAAATTTCAGGTGCTGCTTGAAAACCGGCAAAATCAAAGCTTTTATCATGGTCGTTCATCGCCAATTGCGTGAACTTAATGATCGACTTTGCGTAGGGGCTTAAATCGGTGTAGTGTAAAAAGGCATCCTTTTCAAAACCAACATCAACGAATGCTGCATTAAGTCCAGGGATGATCTTTTTTACTTTACCTAAATACAAATCTCCTACAGACCAGCGGGCATCTATTTTTTCGTTATGTATTTCAACCAACTTTTTTTCCTCCAGCAAGGCGATTTCAACACCCTCTGGGGAGCTATTAATTATTAAATCTTTATTCACTTATAGCAACTTTTTTAAAGCACGCATAGCGCAATTAAACGCAAATACTGCTTTATATTTTTTTGAAACACATCCACTTTACAAAGGAAGGTAAAGGTAAAGGTAAAGTTGCTGAGTAGATAAGTGGTGTGCAATTTGGAAATATACAAGCGTATTTCATAGGAAATACGCTTGTATAGAAGAAGAACTATTTGTTCTTTTTCTTATGTCTATTTTTTCTTAAACGTTTTTTTCTTTTGTGTGTCGCAATTTTATGACGCTTTCTTTTTTTACCACAAGGCATGTCCGATATTTTTTTTGTTATATAATATTATTTCTTTAATTGTTGTATTCTCTTATCAATTGCATCGTTAAACGCCTTTGATTTTATTTTATTGGATAGCTTTACTTTTTGATAGCTTTCCAATGCCAAAGGTTTTTGGTTGGTTAATTCATAACATTCAGCCAAATGAACCAAGGCTTCGATATTTGAAGGTTCGTCCTGAAGTATCAATAAAAATCGTTCAATTGCTTTTTCATTTTGACCAGATTTTTTTCCACCCAAGGCCAGAATCATTTGCCCATAAATGTTATGTGGATTTTTGTCCACTACTTCTTTGATTTTTAAAATACCCTGCATCGGGTTGTCTGAAATATTGCCAAACAAGTAACAGGCACCTAAATTAATTTTCGCAGAATCATTATTTGGATTAATAACCAATGCTTTATCTAAAAGAACTTTCGCATTACCTGCCATCCATTTTAAGAAGGCGGGCGGTGCTTCAGGGTCGGTCAAGTTATCAACCAGCTGCTGGGCTGCAAAAGTGAGGCTTTTTTCAGAACTTTCCAACAAAGCAGCACTGTAAGTATAATATAAATAGGGTCCCAATTTTTGTGCTGAATCGGCCCAAAAACGGGAAAGTGCCTTATAAATTTTAACGCTATCAATCGACGATTTGCTTGTATTTAATTGATTTTCAATACTTAAGAGCGTCAATTTTTGTTCAGCAGCCAAATTCATTTTTGCGCCTTCTAATACAGATTTTGAAGTAACATCTTGATTTTCAGTACTTTGGCTTGCTGCAGCCAAATCGGCTTGTTTATATCTAGGGGCAAAGAAATACAGGGTGCTAAATAAAGCAATGGCTAGGAGAACAACAATAAATTGTGGCTTTTTCAATGTAAAACAATTTCAGGCAAAGGTAGCTTACTTCCGTTTGCTTTTCACATCGTTTACAAATTCTTTTGCAGGCTTAAAGGCGGGAATAAAATGTTCAGGTATTTCAACCGCAATATTCTTTTTGATATTACGACCAATTTTTGCTGCTCTTTTTTTAGTAATAAAGCTGCCAAATCCACGTATGTAGATGTTTTCACCATTGGACAAGCTTTCTTTTACTTCCTTAAACATCGTTTCTAATGTAACAAGTACATCCACTTTTGGAATGCCAGTTTTTTCAGAAATTTGATTAATGAGATCAGATTTTCTCATGAAGTTGGTTTTAGGTTCAGTATTAAAAATAAATCAATTTTTTCCTAATTACAACTATATCCTAATATATTTTATACATTTTTAGACAAATTTAGAGGCTTGTACGCATATGTATTATTTATATATATTAAAATAATAATACATAATGCATGTAGTGATTTAAAAAACTAACTTTTATTAGGTTTATTTTTATCACTTTTGCTTTTAATGACGCAAGCCTTTACCCAACTTTTATTAAAATGGAATAACAGTTCCAATCATCGACCCATGCCTTGGAAAGGGGAAAAGGATCCCTATAAAATTTGGTTGAGTGAAATCATTTTGCAACAAACCAGGGTGGAACAAGGTTGGGCCTATTATGAAAAATTCGTAAATACGTATCCAACCGTTCATGATTTGGCCAATGCAAAGGAAGAGAAAGTTTTAAAGTTATGGGAGGGTTTGGGCTACTATAATCGCTGTAAAAATTTAATTTTTACAGCCCGCTATATCAGTAAAAAATTAAATGGGGTGTTTCCTAATAATTACGAATCACTTTTAAGTTTAAAAGGAGTAGGTCCTTATACTGCTTCAGCCATTGCATCCTTTGCCTATAATTTACCATACGCGGTGGTGGACGGAAATGTTTTTCGGGTATTAGCGCGATTTTATGGCATACATACACCAA
>CAJBLA010000240.1 GCA_903953815.1 uncultured Bacteroidota bacterium
CCAATTACTGCAGATGGATCTGCAACTTATAAATCAACGGCTGGTGCACCAGGCTTAAATTCGAAAAGAGTTCGTATTTCATTTATAAAGCCTGATGGCGAAACAGCAATTGTTGAAAAAATCGTGAACTATACGGTAGGTACGCCAACCGGTTTAGTGGTGTCTACAGATAAAACGAGGGTATTTTATAAAGGCTTGGACAATCCTTTAAGTATTACTGGTGGTGGCGGGGCTGAAAAAATTAATGCAAGTGTTGAAGGCACTGGCGCAACCATTAAAAAAGCAGGACCTGGACAATATATTGTTAACTGTACCCAATTGGGTTCGGTAGTGGTGAATATCAATGATGGCAAACAAACGCAAAAAGTATCCATACCTGTTAAACGTGTACCAAATCCTTTGGCATTAGTTGGGGAAAGTGCAGGTGGAAATATGGCAGCGAATGTATTTAGGGTGCAAGGTGGTGTGGTTGCTGAATTGAAAGATTTTATTTTTGATGGTATAAAATTTAATGTGACTTCATTCATCGTTATTGGAACTGGAAAAGGTTTTGATGAACCTGAATTTAGAGAAGTGGTAGGAAATAAATTCTCAGGTGGTGCACAGGACTTAATCAAAAGATGTCAACCAGGTAGTACGGTAACCATTGGCGAAATCAAAGTAACTGAACCAGGTGGTGGAACGCGAAAGCTAGATCAAACAATCACTTTTATACTTCAATAATTATTAAAGTAGGAAGCGATTTAAAACATATCAAATGAAAAAGTATCAAATTTATAGTAGTCTTATTTTAGCAATCCTATTTGTTGCGAATACTACAAGTGCGCAATTTAATTATGGCGCAAAAAAGAAACCTGCAACTGCGGGAAAGGATACGACTATTGCGCCAGCAGTAGCTGCCCCAGATACAACAAAAAAAGCAGTTGCATTTGATCCGAATGTTAAGTCGGTAAAAACTTTTGATACTACTTTGGTGGGTGGATTTAATGCCAAAGCGAAGAAAAGTTTAAGAAATAATTACGCCTTTTTTTCAGAGACTAATAAGCGCGCTGGGGTACAACAACGCATTCCATTGCCTTATGAAAACTTAAGAGAGGAGGATGCCTTGTTTAGTGAGTTTGTTTGGGAGGAAATTGATGGCCGTGAAAAATTAAATCGCCCATTCGTATACCAAGCTTATGATGACAATGGTGACCAACGATTTTTTGCCATATTACTAAGGGCCATTGAAAAAGAGGAAGCGGTTCCTTTTTCAGCGGATGGTGGTGATGATCGATTCACTACGCCAATTACGTATGATCAAGTTTCTGCGATGTTAAAGGGAAGTTTAGATACGCAATTAGTGCAAAATGTGGATAATCCGAATGTATATGACACCAGCATTATATACAATACTAAATTAGCACCAAGTCCAGACTCTATTTATACTTTCAGATTAAAAGAGCAATGGATTTTTGATAAAAAAACAAGTCGGATGTATTGTCGTATCATTGGTATTGCACCAGTGGCGACCATCGTGATTAACAATAAGCCAGTAAAGCGTACTTTATTTTGGTTGTATTATCCTGAATTAAGAGCCAGCTTAGCTAAAAATGAAGTGTACAATCCCAAAAATATTTCCACTAGAATTACTTGGGAAGAGTTATTTGAAAGCAGGTATTTCAATAGTTACATTGTTAAATCAAGTATTGATAATTATAACGACAAGCTGTTGAATGCTATTTATAAGGATCCATTAAGAAGACTACAAGAAGGAGAAAAAATCAGACAAAAAATATTTGATTACGAACAGGATCGATGGGTGTATTAATCTAACTTATTAAAAGCGGCTACTAAAATAGCCGCTTTTTTTGCGCCTATAATTTCAGTTAATAGTTCCGGGCTGGCAGCTTTTATTTTATTCACTGACTTGAAATAAAGTAGCAGCATTTCTTTTGTTTTGGGCCCAATACCAGTAATATGATCCATGCTATTTTCTAAAGCACCTTTGGATCGCTTTAGTCGGTGAAATTGAATACCAAAACGGTGTACTTCATCTCTAATTTGACGAATCAATTTATGTGCCTCGCTATTCCAGTTAAGCTTGATGGAGTCTTGGTCATGTACAAAAAATAATTCCTCTAAATTTTTGGCTAATCCTACCATGGTCACTTTATCCTGAATACCTAACGCGGTCATGGCTTCCAATGCTGCATTGAGTTGTCCTTTACCGCCATCAATAATAATCAGTTGTGGAAGGGGTAATTTTTTTTCAAGGACACTGGTGTATCTTCTGAATACAGATTCCTTCATGCTGGCAAAATCATTAATACCTACAACTGTTTTTATATTAAAATGGCGATAATCTGATTTGCTGGGTAAGCCATTTTTAAAACAAACCATTGCGGATACCGGATAGGCGCCTTGAATATTTGAGTTATCGAAACATTCAATGTGTAGTGGAATTTCATTCAGGTATAAAACTGATTTTAGCTCTTGTAAAATAATATTATCCGACGGGGCGCCTGCTGTTTTTAAAAGCAATTGCTTATACTTCCAATCTTTTAAAGCGTAGTCGGCATTTTTTTGGGATAAAGCGAGTAGTTGTTCTTTGTCACCTGCTTTTGGGATTGTGTATTTTACATTGGGCTCTTTTTCGGTTAGTTCAATGGGTACTACTATTTCCTGTGCAGTCGAATGCATATTGTTTCGGAAGTGGTGTATAGCAAAGGCGAGGATAGTTTCCTTCGATTCTTCTAAAGGAACACTGAGTGGTAAAATATGCGTCTGTATTATTTTCCCATCCTTAATCATCAGATAGCTCACATAGGCCTGTTCTTGATCATAAGCAATACTAAATACATCTATCGGCATAAGGCTTTTGGTGTATACTACCGATTTGGTTTGGTAGTTCTCTAATTGTTCAATTTTACGTTTGGTGAATTCTGCTTTTTCAAAGTCCATTGCGCCTGCTTCCAACTTCATTTTTTGTTTTAAGTCCTGCACCACTAATTTTACATTTCCTTTCAATAAATGCTGTACTTGTTGAATTGAATTGTCATAAGAGGCTTCATCTTGAAATCCTTGGCAGGGCCCCAAACAATTACCTAAATGGTATTCTAAACAAACTTTAAATTTTCCTTGTTCAATATTTTTTTTAGTTAAGGGTAGGGTACAAGTTCTTAATGGAATGGTTTGTTTGATATGGTTCATGAGTTCCCTTACGGCAAGCACATGGGTAAATGGCCCCACATAGGTTGACCCATCTTTAATTTTACGCCTTGTTAAAAATACCCTTGGAAATTTTTCATTTTTGATAACAATATATGGGTAGGATTTATCATCCTTTAAATTGATATTATATTTTGGTTGATAATTTTTAATTAATTCATTTTCTAAAATAAAGGCATCGTGTTCTGAATTAACAATGGTAAAACGGATATCCTTAATTTTTTGCACTAGCTCCGTTGTTTTGGCATTTTGTTGTCCGGACAGAAAGTAGGAACTCACCCTGTTTTTTATGTTCTTAGCCTTACCTACATAGATCAACTTGCCTTTATCATCATAGTATTGATAAATGCCTGGCTCCTTTGGTAAACTGCCCTGAATTTGCTTAAAAATTGCTTTTTCCATATTGGGTGCTGAGTTCACAAAAATACTTTATATTTTTGTGCTATGGAATTATCTGTAAATATACCTGCGCTTCTTTTTCCAGCCATCAGCTTAATCATGTTGGCTTATACCAATCGTTTTCTAGCCCTATCCAATCGTGTCAGGATGTTGCATGATAAATACCAGGTCATTGAGCAAAGACATATCGTTTTTGGGCAAATAAAAAACCTAAAATATAGGATTAAGTTGGTACAAAATATGCAAACCTATGGGGTGGCTACTTTGTTGTCATCCATCCTATGCATGTTTTTTATATTCATTGAATATCAAGCGCTAGCGAAGTTCATTTTTGCGGTAAGCCTAATCACCTTTTCAATCTCCATCTTTCTTTCCTTCATTGAAATAAGATTAAGTACCAAAGCAATTGAGCTTGAGTTAAGTGATATGGAAGGACTCGAGGATCCTTCCGTGATGGAATACCTACGTAAAAAGTTTGAAAGAGAGTAATCGCTAATTTTAAATTGCAGCGCGTCGTTCTCCAATTTGTTGACGCCACATTGCATAGTACAATCCTTTTTCTAATAGCAAGGATTCATGCGTTCCCTTTTCAATAATTTGTCCCTTTTCAAGTACATATATTTTGGTGGCATGAATTATCGTACTTAATCTATGCGCAATCATAATGGTGATTTGCGCGCGCTCGGCGGATAATTTTCGAATGGTATCTGTAATAGATTCCTCCGTTAAACTATCTAAGCTGGATGTAGCTTCATCAAAAATTAATAAATGCGGGTGTCTTAATAAAGCTCTAGCAATGGAGAGTCTTTGTTTTTCACCGCCACTTAGTTTTAATCCGCCTTCCCCAATTAATGTAGCAAGTCCATCTCCACCTTTGTCTAAAATATTTTTACAACTTGCTTTTTCTAGGGCAATCAACATTTCTTCTTCGGTTGCATGGGGTGCGACAAAGGCTAAATTTTCTTTGATGGTGCCTGCGAACAATTGCGTGTCTTGCGTTACAAAACTTATTTGATTACGGAGTACACCCATATCAATTTTATTGGTATTCACCTCATTCACCAATATTTCACCTTCCTGTGGCTGATAAAGGCCTACAAGTAGCTTAACCAAGGTGCTTTTACCTGCCCCTGATGGGCCGACAAAGGCGATGGTCTCTCCGATTTTTGCATCAAAGCTAATGTCATCAATGGCTTTGAAGTTGGCAGTTTGGTGCTGAAATCCAACACTTTTAAAAGATAAATTATTTATTTCACCAATGGCAACTGGGTTTTCTGGAACCTGCTCAATGGGTTTTTGCATGAGTGTATTAAAATTATTTAAGGAAGCCTCTGTTTCTCGATAGCTCATAATGATGCTACCAATTTCCTGTAATGGTCCAAAAATAAAAAAGCTATAAAACTGCAATGATATTAATTGCCCAACGGTGAGGATTTGTTTAAAAATAAGCCACATCAAAGTGAATGTGATCACCTGTCTTAAAAAATTCACCATGGTGCCTTGTATAAAACTAAGGGACCTAATATTTTTTACTTTTCTAAGCTCGAGTGCCAATATTTTATAAGTATTGTTATTTAGTCTTTGAATTTCTTGATTCGTTAATCCTAAACTTTTTACAAGTTCAATATTTCTTAAACTTTCAGTGGTTGTCCCTGCTAGGGTAGTTGTTTCTTTAACAATATTTTTTTGAATCGACTTGATTTTCTTACTTAACAAATTGGTCACATAAGCAATCATACTTGCACCACCCATGTATATAGGGATGATGGACCAATGTAATCGGGTTGCATAAATAGATACGAAAACCACACTTACAATGATGCCAAAAAGCACATTGACTACATAGCCAATAAATTTTTCACAATCCGTTCTTGCTTTGGTTAAAATGGATAAGGTTTCCCCACTGCGTAAATCCTCAAATGATTGATAGGGTAATTGCATGGAATGTTTTAATCCATCTGTAAATAAAGCAGCCCCAAATTTTTGTATAATTACATTCACTACATAGTCCTGAAACGCTTTTGCAATACGACTTACCATTGCGGTACCTACCAATAACAAAAGCATATTACTTACCCCCCACATAAATTGAGATTGGGTTCGGGCTGCACCTGTTTGATCCAACATAGGGTTTTTTGCAAACTCGTCAATTAATTTCCCAAAGATCATTGGGTCAAAAAGTGAAAAGGTTTGATTGATGCCTGCAAGGATAAATGCCAGTAAAACCAAGGGTCTGTAAGGCTTTAAA
>CAJBLA010000241.1 GCA_903953815.1 uncultured Bacteroidota bacterium
AGTAAGTTAGACTTACCATCAGGTGTTGAGGTGGAAATCAAAGCATAAGTATTTATAAATACCATCTCCCAATCACTGCCCATTATGCAGTAGTCGAGAAAGGAGCGCTGGTTGAATAAGTAAAATATAAACAGGCCCTTCGAGGTTTGTTTACTTCCGGTACTTCCCCTCTCTTCATTGAGAAACAAAGGAAAAGGTCGGCAGCAAACAGGGATTGAATCCGAGCTACTTAAAATCGCAAGATAATAGTGTAGCATCATCATCGGATGTCCTCAGAACCAAGCGCGGGGCATAAACCGCAAAACAGATGAAAGGTATTATTGGAAAAAAAATTGGTATGACCAGCATCTTTGGTGAAGATGGTAAGCAAATTGCTTGTACCATTATCGAAGCTGGTCCTTGTACTGTGACTCAGGTTAAAACAACCGAAACAGATGGTTACAGCGCCGTGCAGTTAGCATTGGGCGACAAAAAAGAAAAACATTCTACAAAATCAGAAGTAAATCACTTCGCTAAAGCACAAACTGCTCCAAAGCGTTTTGTAAAAGAATTCCGCAACTATTCTATCGAAAAAGCATTAGGTGAATCGGTAACGATTGACATTTTTGCTGAAGGCGATGCAGTAGAAGTGGTAGGTACTACAAAAGGTAAAGGATTCCAAGGGGTTGTAAAGCGTCATGGATTTAGTGGTGTGGGTGAAGCAACGCATGGTCAACATGATCGTTCTCGTGCACCAGGTTCTATTGGTGGATCATCTTACCCAGCAAGAGTATTCAAAGGAATGCGTATGGCAGGCCGTATGGGTACTGATCGCGTTAAAACAAAGGGATTGAAAGTGTTAAAATTATTCCCAGAGAAAAATTATATTTTAATCAGTGGTTCTGTACCGGGTAACAACGGTTCAATTGTTTTAATCCAAAAGTAATCACACATTAATCGACAATCATGCAATTAGAAGTATTAAATATAAAAGGCAAAAAAACGGGCAGACAGGTTGAATTACCTGCTGAAATATTTGGCGCAACTCCAAATGACCACGTTATTTATTTAGCCGTTAAACAATATTTAGCTGCGCGCCGTTCAGGAACGCATAAAGTTAAAACGCGTGCTGAAGTTCAAGGAGCTAGCCGCAAATTACATAAGCAAAAAGGTACTGGTGGTGCTCGTAAGGGTAATATCCGTAACCCATTATATAAGGGTGGTGGTACCATCTTTGGACCAAAACCGCATTCTTACGATTTTAAATTAAATCGTAAAGTAAAAGATCTTGCAAAAATTTCTGCATTATCTCACAAGGCGAACGACCAAGCAATTTTAGTTTTGGAAGACATCATTTTAGATGCACCAAAAACTTCAGCAATTGCAGAAATCATGGCTGGATTAAGTTTAGAGAATAAGAAAACTTTGGTGATTTTACCTGAGTACAACGATAATATTTATTTGAGTACACGTAACATCCCAAATGTAGCAAGTTCATTATTAGCTGACATCAACACGTATGACATTATGAATGCAGATGTGTTAGTGATCACTGAAGGTGCTGCTAAAATTTTTAACGAAGAGGAAGCAGTAGCTTAAGCTTTACAGGACTTTAAAAACTACAATTATGAAATTATCAGAAATACTAATCAAGCCGATATTAACAGAGAAAGCAAATGGTCAACAAGAAAAGTTGAGAAGATATGCATTCAAAGTAAATCGTCGTGCAAATAAATTAGAAATTAAAACTGCAGTGGAAAAATTCTACGGCGTTAGCGTTTTAGAAGTTAACACTTTAGTAGTTCCAGGAAAAAATAAAACACGTTCTACAAAATCGGGTGTTATTTCAGGTGTAAAATCTGGTTATAAAAAAGCATTAGTTACCGTTGCGGAAGGTGAATCCATTGATCTTTACGCAAGTATTTAAAAATATTAATTATAGCCCGCGAAGCTGAAAAATTCGTAAGACTGCAAAGTCTTTAAAAAGAAAAAAGAAACAAAATGGCATTAAGAAAGTACAAACCAATTACCGCAGGAACCCGATGGAGAATTGGGAACGCCTACGAGGAAATCACTACTAACAAACCTGAGAAGAGTTTATTAGAGCCACAGAAAAAAACAGCAGGACGTAACTTCCAAGGTCGTCGTGCAATGCGTTACATGGGTGGTGGACACAGACAACATTACCGTATTATCGATTTCAAAAGAGATAAGACTGGAATGGAAGCTACTGTTGTTTCTATTGAATATGATCCAAATCGTACACCGTTTATTGCTTTAGTGCAATATGCTGATGGTGAGAAAAGATATATCATTGCGCCACAAGGTTTACAAGTAGGTGCTAAAGTTTCTTCTGGTGAAAATGTTGCTCCTGAAGTAGGAAATGCATTACCAATGAAATTTATGCCATTAGGTACAATGATTCACAACATTGAAATGCAACCAGGTCAAGGCGGAAAACTAGTTCGTAGTGCAGGAACTTCTGCGCAATTAGCGAACAAGGAAGAAAGCTATGCAGTTTTAAAAATGCCTTCTGGTGAATTAAGAAAACTTTTAATTAACTGTTATGCAACTGTAGGGGTGGTTTCGAATAGCGATCACAACTTAGAAACAGCTGGTAAAGCAGGTAGAAATCGTTGGAAAGGTGTTCGTCCTCGCGTAAGAGGTGTTGCGATGAACCCTGTAGATCATCCGATGGGTGGTGGTGAAGGTAGAGCGTCTGGTGGACATCCAAGAAGCAGAACTGGTAAGTATGCTAAAGGAGAAAAAACTAGAACAAGAGGAAAAGGTAGCGACAAGTTGATCATTCAACGTCGCGACGGGAAAAAATTGACAAAATAATTAATTATACAAATTAACTCATAACTATGGGTCGTTCGATTAAAAAAGGTCCTTATATAGATCATAACCTTGAAGTAAAAGTAGAGGGTATGAACGGAGGCAAAACTAAGAAAGCAGTAATCAAAACTTGGAGTCGTCGTAGCACGATCTCTCCAGAATTTGTTGGACATACTTTCGCAGTTCATAACGGAAATAAATTTATCCCTGTGTATGTTACCGAATTTATGGTAGGACACAAATTGGGTGAATTCTCTCCAACAAGAAACTTCAGAGGTCACGCTGGAACAAAGAAATAAACAAGTAGTAATAAACACATTAAGAAATGGAAGCAGTAGCTAAACTAAACAATTATCCCACCGGCCCGCGCAAGATGCGTTTGATCGCAGATGTTATCCGTGGCATGGAAGTGGAAAAAGCATTGGCAATTTTGGAATTCCATCCACAACACAATGCGGTTCCTTTGGCTAAGTTGTTGAAAAGTGCAATCAATAACTGGGAACAAAAAAACAGCGGCGAAAGCGCAGCTGATAGCAACTTAGTAGTAAAAACGGTTTTTGTTGACGGAGGTCGTACGTTAAAGCGTATGCGTCCAGCACCACAAGGTCGCGGCTACAGAGTTAGAAAGCGCAGCAACCATGTAACATTGATTGTAGATACGAAATCAGATTCAAAAAACTAAATATTCTAAACCATCATTATGGGTCAGAAAGCAAATCCAATAGGTAACAGATTAGGCATCATTCGCGGATGGGAGAGCAACTGGTATGGTAATAAAAAAGATTACGCTACTAAGTTAATCGAAGATCAAAAAATCCGTAAATATTTAATGGCACGTATCAATAAGGGCGGTATTGCTCGTATTGTTATCGAACGCACATTAGGTAAGTTAATTATTACAATTCATACTTCTAAGCCAGGTATCATCATCGGTAAAGGCGGTGGAGAGGTGGATCGTATCAAAGAAGAGTTAAAAAAATTAACTGGAAAGGATGATGTTCAAATTAACATCTTAGAAATTCGTCGTCCAGAATTAGATGCAACAATTGTAGCTGATACAATTGCGCGTCAAATTGAAAACCGTATCAACTATAAGCGTGCTATTAAAATGGCAATCGCTTCTACTTTAAGAATGGGTGCAGAAGGAATTAAAGTGAAAGTAGGTGGTCGTATCGGTGGTGCTGAGATTGCGCGTTCTGAAGAAATCAAACAAGGTCGTGTTCCATTACATACATTCAGAATGGATATTGATTATGCGAATGTTTTTGCATTAACAGTATATGGTAAAATTGGTATCAAAGTTTGGATTTGTAAAGGAGAAGTTTTAGGAAAGCGTGAATTGAATCCTAATTTCATCGGCGGTAAAGAAGGTGGCGAAAGAGCAGATCGTGGCGATCGTCGTGATGACCGTGGTGGAGATCGTGGCGGATTTGATCGTGGAAATGATCGTCGTCCAGGTGGTGGCGGTGGAGCTCCAAGAAAAAGATAATTCATAGAAAGACATTAATTTAAAAAAGAGATTAACAATAACAATATGTTACAGCCAAAAAGAAGTAAACATAGAAAACAACAGAAAGGCCGCATTCGCGAAGTAGCGAAGCGTGGAACTTCTATTGCATTTGGTTCTTTTGCATTAAAATCATTAGATCCAATTTGGTTAACCAACAGACAATTAGAGTCTGCTCGTCAAGCCATGACACGTGCAATGAAAAGAGAAGGAAATGTATGGATTCGTGTTTTCCCAGATAAAATTATCACTCGTAAGCCTGCAGAGGTGAGGATGGGTAAAGGTAAAGGAAACCCTGAATTTTGGGCAGCAGTAGTTGAACCAGGTCGTATCATTTTTGAAATTGATGGTGTTACACCAGAGGTTGCAAAAGAGGCAATGGGTTTAGCGGCTCAAAAATTACCAATCAGAACTAAATTCGTAACAAGAAGAGACTTGTAATTAATTTAAGCGTAAACAAAAAAAAGCATTTGCTATGGCAAACAAAAAATACGATTTTAATAAAAGCTTAAAAAGTTTGAGCATCGTTGACATCAAAGCACGCATCGATGAAGATCAATTAAGACTTAAAAAACTAGAGTTCGCTCATACGATTTCTCCTTTAGAGAATCCAATGAGTATTCGTGGACTTCGTCAAGACATTGCCCGTTTAAAAACGGAATTAAAGAAAAAAGAGTTAGGTATCTAATTAACCAGATAAGCTAACCAAAAATTGAAAACAATGGTAGAAAGAAATTTACGTAAAATTAGAGTTGGTGTTGTTACTAGCGACAAAATGGATAAAACCATCACTGTAGCTGTTGAAAGAAAAGTAAAGCATCCGATTTATGGAAAGTTCGTGAAAAAGACGACAAAATTCCATGCGCATGATGAGAAACAAGAGTGTGCAATTGGCGATGTTGTTAAAATCATGGAAACGCGTCCATTAAGTAAAACAAAGCGTTGGAGATTAGTAGAAGTCGTTGAAAAAGCGAAATAAACTAAACCCCGAAAACAGTAATAAACAGTATTCACCCAACCTTGAAAAAGGAAGGAAAAAAGCTAAAAGCTAAAAAAAATGATTCAGCAAGAAAGTAGGCTCAATGTAGCTGATAATAGTGGCGCCAAGGAAGTACTTTGTATCAAGGTATTAGGTAACAGCGGGCAAGACTATGCAAAAATCGGTGATAAAATTGTTGTCACTGTAAAAGATGCAATTCCTGCAGGCGGTATCAAAAAAGGTACCGTATCTAAAGCAGTTATTGTACGTACAAAAAACAAATTGCGTCGTAAGGACGGATCTTATATCCGTTTTGATGACAATGCAGTTGTATTATTAAACACTTCAGACGAGCCAAGAGGTACCCGTATTTTTGGGCCAGTGGCACGTGAATTGCGTGATAAAGGATACATGAAAATTGTTTCATTAGCACCAGAGGTGTTA
>CAJBLA010000242.1 GCA_903953815.1 uncultured Bacteroidota bacterium
CTCTGTCACAAATGATTTATCATAAAAAACGGCTTCCAAACTTTTTTTAATCAAGGATTTTGGTGTGATAAATAACATTAAATTATTAATGACGGGTAAACTTGCAATTTTGAATCCCAAACTTCCCTTTTCATTTTTTTGTGGATAGCCAGTTGGGTCTAGTAAAATTAGTTTGTTTACTTTTTCTGGATGTGCAACAGCATATTGCCAAGCGATTCCACCACCCAGTGAATTTCCTGAAATGGTACATTTTTTTATTTGTAACAGATTCAAAAATGAATCCACAAAATTTATATAATAAGGCCCAGCATAATCATTCTCCGGATTAGGCCCAGTTAAACCAAAGGCAGGTAAGTCAAAACGTATGATGCGCTTTTTATTTTTAGGATTGGAGGTAATTATTTTCACAACACTATCCCAAGTATTCAACGAGGAGGAAGTGCCATGTATCAAAATTAATGGCGAAGGATCATTGGGATTGCCTTCGTCACGATAATGTACCTGCATGCCCATCAATGGTAAAAATTTGGAGGGACTTTGTGCGTACTTTAGTTTTAATTTTTCAACAGGTATATCTCTTTGGGCATACACAGAAAACAATACAATCATTACCAATAAAAAACTTGCTAAGGTATAAAGTAGGGGGCGAATCAATTTTTTCATATTATTTTTTTTCTGTAACTTTTACTGAAAATTTTTCTGGCGCTTTTACCAATTGCGTATCGGTGATTAATTTTTCAATTTGATAATTTCCAAAATCAACTTTTACATTTGGGAATACGCTTTTTAATTTATTTAAGTCATTAGCTGTAATGCTTGTTTGTCCTAGGTATAACTGATTTAGCTTTTTTAAGTTGGTTAGTTTTAACAATCCCGCTAAGGTGACTTTTGTGTTAACTATGTTTAGATACTGCAATTCATTCAAGCTGTTTAATTTGGATAACTGCAAATCAGTAATATTAGTATTATTAATGCTTAATTTAGTTAGGGAAGAACAAGTTGCAATTGCTTCTGAAAGTGCATCTGTAAACTGCATCCCCGGCATTTTTATCCAAACCAAGTTTTCCTTAATATCTCCTATTAAATCATGAATGGTGTCACTGGTATGCGACAAGGTAATAAAATTCGCATTTAGGTAATTACTATTTAAAGCCACGTTTACAATGGTAACTCCTTTATTTTTTAATCCATTAATTGCTTTTTCATCCGCAGGTGCAACTTCTTTTTCAGGAATGGATAGGACCTCCACTTTGTTAACGTCATTATTTTGTAATGCCAATAAAATATTTGGTATAGAATTGGTTTGCGGCAACTCCTTTACTTTTTTATCAAAGCTTGCACCGGTATTAATCCACCACTCTAATAAAATTCTTTCTTGGTCTGTGATTTGTGGTTTCCCCTTAGGTGGCATATGTTGTTCATCTACTGGGTCTAAAAGTATGTTTTTATATATAGTGCTGGTCATCGCTTCACCAGCGTGAATGATGATTCCATCCTCACCTCCTTTTAAGATCCACTCTTTTTCATCTAACCGCAATTTTCCTTTTTGTTTTATTGCCGAATGACAACCATAACATTTGTCTTTTAATATAGGCTGGATGATATCCTTATATACCAATGCTTCTTGTGCATTTGTAATAATTATTTTATCGTTTTTTATAAGGCCACCTTCCTCTTTAGATACACCTGTTGTTAAATATCCCGCGCCATGGGTAAGCGTGCCACCCAAATGCCCGGTTATTATAATGAGTAACAATAAAAAATAGCTTAGCCACTTTGAATAAACCGTATTATTTTTTTTAATAAAATAATAGCCAATCAAGGAAAATATCGCAACGCTTATGCCCAACCATTGATGTTTAAAAATTAGGTCTGCATCATAGTCTCCATTATTCGCTAATGCTAATCCGGTTAAGCAGGAAAACACCGCACTTATCGCGCCTAATAAATAAGCAAAGGGTAATGCATTGGTTAGTTGGTCAAATTTTTCCCATTTTGAAAGCAACTGTAATACAAAAGCAAATAGTAAAATACCAATTGGTAAGTGAACTAGGATTGGATGAAAATGACCAATAAAATTTATAATTGTTTCCAAGTGATTTTTAATTTGAGTGTAACTACCTGCTTTTCTCAATAGCTTGCTACTTTATTTATAACGGTTTATTGTAATTTATTAGGCAACAATTTCATTAATCACGCGTCCATGCACATCAGTTAATCTAAAGGATCTTCCTTGGAATGGATACACTAATTTTTCATGATCAAATCCTAATTGATTCAATATAGTTGCTTGCATATCATGCGCCGTTACTTTCCCGTTAATGGCACTGTATCCAATTTCATCTGTTTCTCCAAAGCTGGTTCCTTTTTTAATGCCACCACCTGCCATCCAAGTAGTGAAGGCTTCGGTATGATGATCCCTGCCCTTAAATGGTAACGTTTTACCATCTCTATTTTCTTGCATCGGTGTGCGTCCAAATTCACCACCCCATACCACCAATGTTTCATCAAGTAATCCTCTTTGTTTTAAATCAAGCAACAATGCAGTAATTGGTTTATCAATACTGCGACATTTATTTACGAGTCCAATATCTACTGCATTTTTAATATCTGTGCCATGACTATCCCAACCCCAATCAAATAACTGAACAAATCGTACCCCCTTCTCCACTAATTTACGCGCCAATAAAACATTGTTGGCAAAACTCGTGGTACCCGGTTGCGTGCCATACATCTCATGAATATAGGCTGGTTCATCATTAATATTCATGACATCAGGAACTGAAATTTGCATTTTAAATGCCATTTCGTATTGCGCCATTCTTGCAATGGTCTC
>CAJBLA010000243.1 GCA_903953815.1 uncultured Bacteroidota bacterium
CCTAAAGCTGCAAACATTTTTTCTTGTAAGGCACGTTGGAAGATTCGAATAGATCCACCACCAATTTCATTACCGTTTAAGACCATATCATAAGCGTTCGCTTTGATGCCAGCATAAGGATGTTCTAAATATTTTGCAGCGTCACTAATTTCAGGTGCATTGTTGATCATGATGTCAATATGATCTGGCTTTGGTGATGTGAATGGATGGTGCCTAGCTACCCAGCGATTACCTTCCTCGTCGTATTCAAATAAGGGGAAATCTAATACCCACAATAATTTAAATTCATCCTCTTTTCTGAAGCCTAATTGTTTGCCTAATTCCAAACGAAGCTCGCTAATTGCTTTTCTCGTTCTTTCTTCCGCACCAGCTAATACTAATATTAAATCGCCAGCTTTTGCATTTGAAGCAGCTGCAATTGCCTTTAATTTATCTTCTGAATAAAATTTATCTACACTGCTTTTGAAACTACCATCGGCATTGCATTTAATAAATACCAGCCCCTTCATGCCAATTTGCGGTCTTTTAACCCATTCAGTTAATTCGTCAGTTTGCTTGCGGGAGTATTCGCTACATCCTGGTACTGCAATTGCAATCACTGTTTCTGCTTCGTCAAATACTTTAAAGTCAACTCCATTGATGAGTGCTGACTGATCTGCTTTGTCTGAAAATACATGGGTAGGCTTTTTTAAATTACACAATTGCATGCCAAAACGAATATCAGGTTTGTCATTACCAAACTGCCACATTGCATCTTCCCAGGTCATGCGTTGCACAGTTTCTGTGTAATCAATATTTTTTACATCTTTAAATATGCTTTTAATTAAACCTTCAAACATGTTCAATATATCTTCCTGCTCTACAAAACTCATTTCGCAGTCAATTTGCGTGAATTCTGGTTGTCTGTCGGCTCTTAAATCTTCATCTCTAAAACATTTTACAATTTGGTAGTATCTATCGTACCCACTCACCATTAAAAGTTGCTTAAAGGTTTGGGGTGATTGCGGCAATGCATAAAATTCACCCGCGTTCATTCTGCTAGGCACCACAAAATCACGTGCGCCTTCGGGCGTAGATTTAATTAAAAAAGGCGTTTCAATATCCATGAATCCTTTTTCATGTAAATAATTTCTGGTTGCACGATTTACATCATAGCGTAATGCTAAATTCTTTTTTACAGCGTTTCTTCTTAAGTCCAAGAAACGGTATTTCATACGAATATCATCGCCGCCATCCGTATCATCTTGAATGGTGAATGGGGGAACAGCTGATGCGTTTAATATTTTAAATTCGGTTACTTTAATTTCAATATCTCCTGTAGGAATATTTGCATTTTTACTAGAGCGCTCAATGACTGTTCCTTTCACTTGAATAACGAATTCTCTTCCTAAAGGATTTTTATCCAATTCGTTTTGAAGCTCCTCTCCAATTAAAAGTTGTGTAATCCCATACCGATCTCTTAAATCCACGAATGTAATAGCGCCAAATTTGCGAATGGTTTGAACCCAACCGGCAAGGGTTACATTTTGAGTAACAAATTGACTATTTAATTCTCCACAATGGTGCGTACGATACATAAAAAAATATTGAAATAGGTTTGGACTGCAAATATACTTCAATTCCCATAAATTCATCATCTTTGCGGCATGACCGATTTCCTTATCTCCAACCGAACTAGGCGCATAGTTTTGTCCGGTTTTTTCTTTTTTACTGGTATTTGTTTTGCCAGTTGGGCGAGCAGGATTCCTGATATTAAAATGCAGTTAGGGTTAAATGATGCTGAATTGGGTGCGATGCTGTTATTTTTGCCTGTGGGTTCGTTTTTAGGCATCCCCATTTCAGGTAGTTTGACTTCCATTTATGGCAGTAACAGAATGCTCAAAATTGCAGCAGTTTTATATCCGCTTTCTTTGATTTTAATTGGGACAATTACACAAACATGGCAATTAGGAATTTGCTTATTTATTTTTGGCATGGCAGGTA
This sequence comes from uncultured Bacteroidota bacterium, assembly GCA_903953815.1. Taxonomy (GTDB): domain Bacteria; phylum Bacteroidota; class Bacteroidia; order Chitinophagales; family Chitinophagaceae; genus Sediminibacterium. The sequence continues at coordinate 1,984 of CAJBLA010000243.1, forward strand.
ATTTTTACAATGTAGCGGTGAATACACAAGCAGTGGTATTATCTAAATTATTTGAGAAAAGTATCATATCCACCTTTCATGGTTTTTGGAGTTTGGCTGGTTTTGTGGGTGGTTTGGTAGGGGGTCTTTTTGTTGCAAAACATATTTCTCCCTTATATCAATTTGTGTTTGTTGCATTGGTCTCAATTATTTATTTGCTTTTTGCACATCCCTATTTAATGCCTTCTGAAAAAAATAAGCAACCACTAAATAAAATGTGGAATAAGCCAAGCGCAATTATGTTACAATTTGGATTTATCGCTTTAGGAAATATGATTTGCGAGGGAATGATGTTTGACTGGAGCGGATTATATTTTCAAAAAGTAGTATTGGTACCTAATGAATATCGTACTATGGGATATATCAGTTTTATGGCTTGTATGACCATTGGACGCATGTTTGCAGATATATTAATAAATTATTGGGGGGCAAGAAAACAACTAATGTTAAGTGGCTTATTGGTTACTATTGGATTAATTATAGCGGTAATGCTACCAGGTATTATAATTAGTACTTTTGGATTTATGTTAGTAGGTTTTGGTGTATCCTCAGTCATTCCCACCATTTATGGATCTGTTGGTAGGAGTGCGGCACCTGGGCAAGCGAGTATTGCGTTAGCTTCAGTTTCCTCTATTGGATTTTTCGGATTTTTGATTGGCCCACCCATCATTGGATTCTTATCCCAAGCGATTGGTTTAAGATGGGCGTTTTTAACAGTTTCTTTATTGGGATTAGCCACCTTTTTTCAATCCTATCGTTTGAAAAAGCACTTGGATTAATAAATTATAAGGTCAAATTTTCTTCTTTGTGTGATGGTTTATAAATAAGATAGTAGTAGGCTAGTATCAAAATGCCTGTGACAAATGGAATCATTGCTAAATGCTTCACTGTAATATTGCCATAGACGATTAAATGATCTATGCCAAAAAATTCAGTACACATCCAAAATGAGTTGGCCATGATCCAAACCGTGATCGCGAGGTTATGTGCTAATTCAGAAAAAATATTTCGCGTTCTATAGGCAATAATTATGGAGATGGTTAAAGTTGGAATAATCATCACAACGCCTAAAAGCGTCAAAGACAAACACCAGGCAATATCTTTAAACAACCAAAATACGATATGTAAGTTTTCCATTTTACGGTACTTATATGGAATATTATATTTATCGTTTGTTTCTTTATTCATATGTATTTTCGGGTTTTAAATTTTTAATGATGAATAAAAATATTCTTTTTTTTATTTTTTCCTTCAATTAAGCTGATAAAATTGAAGTAAATCTTTTAATATCCGCTTCTGCTTCAATTATAGTGCCATTTTCAATGTGAGCAATGAGTTGTTGCGCGAAATAAGGGGCAAGTGAGCAGCCTTTTGTACCCATGCCATTACAGATACCTAACTGCGGATATTTCGGATGAAGTCCTACAAACGGTCGCCTTTCTGTATTGGCGGGTCGAATCCCTACCAAGTGATCAACTACTTCGTAAGGAATTTTCAAAACCGCATCCAGTGCTGTCATCATTTTATTCTTAAAGCTTTCAGTTGGGAATGTATCCGTAAAACTCCATTCATAACTCGATCCTACCCAAAATAAATCATCATTCCATGGAACAATGGTGATATTGGTTTTGTAAATGTTGGTTGGTGCCAGCCCTTTTATTTTTACAATTAATGCTTCTCCTTTATTGGGCACAAACGGTAGTGCTTTGAAGTAGGGGTTGTTCATGGTATTAAGGCCATCGCAAAATATTATTTTTTCAGCAATTATATTTTTCCATTGAACGCCTTGCTCGGTTAAAATCAAATCTGAAATATCAAAATAATCTTCAATAAAATGAGTGCTTATTTTTTCACGGCCAGTTTTTAAAAATTGGATTAAATCAATCCAATAACATTGGTCAATTTCACCTGTGCCAAATGGGGCATTAAAGTATTGTCCTAAAGAGGAATGATTATTTTCATTTAGATAAATATTATCGTGTGTTAATCGGTAGTCAAAACTTTCCTTCATTTGTAGTGAAGGGTGTATTAATGCAATCGGTGCTTCTTTAATAATCGTGACATTTTCATCCTGTTGGAATTCCTTATAAGCGCCAATAGCAAATGGGAGTAGGGTGTCAATCATCCATGTTTGCACAATTCTACGACCAGTGACTGGGTTGATTACACCACTTGCTACACTGGTTGCGGAAGCAGTTTTTGCATCATTAACAACCTTGAACGGGATGTTTTGTTTGTGTAAAAAATAGCTTAACCAAGTACCCGTTACTCCTTGGCCAACAATTAAATATTTTACTTTTTCCTGCAATTTATTTTGCTTTTTTTGTTGGGATAGTTATATGAACGCTATCCTTGATTTCATTGACCCTTGCTACAATTTCAAGATCAAAGTTTCCAATGTAATCAAAGGGGACTGTGAAAGGAAATTCTGTTTCAAATGTTTCGTTTTGGATGGTTGTGAAATATTGAAATGGAAAAATATTTACAAACCAACCGTCCACTGATTTTTTTGTTTGGTGATTGATCAAAGCCAAAGTAAGTTGTCCTGTTTTTTCTTGCACTAAATTGTGACGCACTTTTACTTTTAATTTAATAGATTGCCCAAGTGATAAAACAGTGGGCATGGCACATTCAATTTGAATGCCGGGCTTTTTACTAAGGCCACTTAATTTTTGTGCCTGTGTATAATTACAGATTGACAAAAATAAAAATAAAGTTATGGCGCGTATCATAGAACAAACTTACAATAAAAAATCCCTTATCGTTTTAGGATAAGGGATTTCAGTATGCTTTATTTAAATTATTATTTTTTTAATGCCTTTGCCATTGTGATTCCGATGTCAGCAGGACTAGCGCAAACGTGAATACCACATTCTGCCATGATTTTCATTTTAGCAGCAGCAGTATCATCTGCGCCGCCAACAATCGCGCCAGCGTGACCCATGCGTCGGCCTGGAGGCGCTGTTTGACCTGCGATAAATCCGACTACAGGTTTTTTCAAATTATCTTTAATCCAATTTGCAGCATCTGCTTCCATGCTTCCACCAATTTCACCAATCATGATGATACCTTCCGTTGCTGGATCATTCATTAATAATTCCACTGCTTCTTTAGTCGTAGTTCCAATAATCGGATCACCACCAATACCGATGGCAGTTGAAACACCTAAGCCAGCTTTTACTGCTTGATCAGCTGCTTCATAGGTAAGTGTTCCGCTTTTTGAAACAATACCAATAGTTCCTTTCTTAAAAATAAATCCTGGCATGATACCTACCTTACATTCTTCCGCGGTAATGATACCTGGACAATTGGGTCCTATTAAACGAGTAGTTTTACCTAATAAATAATTTTTTGCTTTAATCATATCCTGCACAGGAATACCTTCCGTAATACATACTACTAAAGCAATATTTGCATCAGCAGCTTCCATGATTGCATCCGCAGCAAAAGCCGGAGGTACAAAAATGATACTCACATCAGCACCTGTATTTTTAACGGCATCTGCAACGGTGTTAAATACGGGTCTATCTAAATGGGTAGTTCCACCTTTACCTGGAGTTACACCGCCCACTAATTGGGTCCCATATTCGATCATTTGACTTGCATGAAAACTACCTTCAGTTCCGGTAAAACCTTGAACAATGACCTTTGAGTTTTTATTAACTAATACTGACATTATGCGTGAATTTGTTATTTGTGGCGCAAAAATAGGCTAAACCCAGTTTTTTTGCCCTTATTTCTCAACAAAAATTCCATGTTTTTTTATAAATGGCTTTCATGTAGTACTTTTGTCCCTCGTCAGACAAATAAAAATTAAAATTATGGCAACAACATCAGACATTAGTCGTGGAATGATTCTAAAATTGGACAATAATTTATATACTGTAGTGGAGTTTGGAGAAAACAAAACTGCTAGAGCGGCTGCTAAAATTTGGGCTAAGCTTAAAGGAGTAGATAACAAAAGATCAATCGAAAAGACATGGAATAGTGGTGAAAACATCTTCCCGGTTCGTGTTGAAAAAAAGACCTACCAGTTCTTATATAAGGATGACAGTGGTTATAACCTTATGAACAATGAGACTTTTGAGCAAATCGCAATGGCTGAGGAAATGATTGATGCTCCGCAATACTTGATAGAAGGTGCTGAAGTATTTGTATTCATGAATACTGAAACCGAAATGCCTATTGGCGCTGAATTAGCTGAAAAGATTGAGGTGTTGATTACCTATTGTGAAAATGGGGTAAAAGGGGATACTGCTACTCGTGCTTTGAAAGCAGCAACTATTGAATCAGGCGCAACTGTAATGGTGCCTTTATTTGTAAACGAAGGAGAAAGAATCAGAATTAATACTAAGAATGGGGAATACGTAGAGCGCGTTAAATAGATTTTATATCGGACTTTATTGAAATATAAGTCCTCATAAAATCACTCTTATGATTTTTAAAGGGACCACATAAGGAGCCCCTTTCTTTATATTGAACTTTATTTAGCCTTATTTACATCTAAAATAGCTTAAAATACCCCGAATACTCGGGGTATTTTTTTGGCAAAAAATGGCCATTTTTAATAAAAAAAGCCCATTTTTTTGTGTTTTTTACCAAAAAAACACCAATTTTACCCAAAATTGCCAAATATGGACCTGAAAAAAATTCACGATTTAATTAAATTAGTTAACAAGAGTAATATCGGTGAAATTAGCATCGAAGATAAGGATGGTAAAGTAACCATTAAGCAAAAGGAAGAAAAGGTGACGGTTACAACCGCACCTGCGCAAATGTATACTTCAGGCCCAGTAGCCCCAGTTGCACAAGCAGCCCCTGCGGCACCAACATCAGCTGCTCCAGCAGCTCCAGTTGCAAGCAACTTGATCACCATTAAAAGTCCAATGATTGGAACATTTTATCGTCGCGCTTCTCCAGATAAGCCATTGATGGCTGAGGAAGGAACAGCAGTGAGCCCAGGTAAAGTGGTATGTATCATTGAAGCCATGAAATTATTCAACGAAATTGAAAGTGAGATAAAAGGTACCATCGTTAAAGTATTGGTGGAAGATGCAAGCCCAGTGGAATATGATCAGCCTTTGTTCTTAGTTGAACCAGCATAGGCTTGATCCCATTTTCTAACTTAAATTAAAAAAATGTTTAAAAAGATATTGATAGCCAATCGTGGCGAAATTGCTTTGCGTATTATCAGAACCTGTCGCGAGATGGGTATTAAAACAGTAGCTGTTTATTCTACCGCTGATAAAGATAGTTTACATGTAAAGTTTGCAGATGAGGCGGTTTGTGTTGGAGGTCCTAAAGGACAAGAATCCTATTTGAATATACCACATATCATGGCGGCTTGTGAAATTACCAACGCCGATGCAGTTCATCCAGGATATGGATTTTTAGCAGAGAATGCTAAGTTTGCGCAAATATGTGCGGACCATGGTATTAAATTTATTGGCCCCACACCAGATATGATTAATAAAATGGGGGACAAGATTACTGCGAAAGAAACCATGATTAAAGCGGGTGTCCCTGTGGTTCCGGGTGGAGAAGGTTTATTAGAGAGTGTAGATGCTGCAAAAAAATTAGCCAAAGAAATAGTTTATCCAGTGATCATCAAAGCAACAGCTGGTGGTGGCGGAAAGGGTATGCGTGTAGTTTGGAAAGAAGAAGATATTGAAAAGGCATATAATGATGCAAAAATGGAAGCGGGTGCAAGTTTTAAAAATGATGGTTTGTACATGGAGAAGTTTGTGGAGGAACCAAGGCATATTGAAATTCAAGTAGCGGGTGATCAATATGGTAATGTTTGTCATTTGAGTGAGCGTGATTGTTCCATTCAACGCAGACACCAAAAATTAGTAGAAGAATCTCCTTCACCATTTATGACTGCTGAATTAAGACAACGCATGGGAGATGCAGCAATTAAAGCTGCATCAGCCATTAATTATGAAAGCGTTGGTACGGTTGAATTTTTGGTGGACAAGCATCGCAATTTTTATTTCATGGAAATGAATACGCGTATACAAGTAGAACATTGCGTTACAGAGGAAGTAGTGAGCTACGATTTAATCAAGGAGCAAATAAAGATAGCGGCAGGTGAAAAAATTTCCGGTCGTAATTACGAACCACAATTACACGCTATCGAATGTCGTATCAATGCCGAAGATCCTTATAATGATTTCAGACCTTCCCCAGGAAAAATAACTGTTTTGCATACCCCAGGTGGACATGGTGTGCGTGTAGATAGTCATGTGTATGCAGGTTATGTGATTCCGCCATATTACGATTCAATGATTGGTAAATTAATCACAGTTGCACAAACGCGTGAGGAAGCAATTAATACCATGTATCGTGCTTTAAGCGAATATGTAATTGAAGGCGTTCACACAACCATTCCATTTCATTTACAATTAATGCAAAATGAAGATTTTAGAAAAGGAAACTTTACAACGAAATTTTTAGAAACATTTACGATGAAGTAATTTTTATGTAGCTTTTAAGAGAAATATAAAAGCTACATAAAAATTCTCTGATGAAATTAAAAAGGGAGCCCCATAAAGGAGCTCCCTTTTTGTTGGGATAGGATCTTTCAAAAATATTGTTATCTTAAAAACAACATTTCTCTGTACTTAGGTAAGGTCCATAATTCGTCATCAACTAATTGTTCTAATTTGTCAACGTGGTAACGAATTTTATCAAAGTATTGCGCCTTCACTTTTGCTTCATAAGCAATCGCTTTTTCTCTTGAATTTGTTAAATTGTTGGCTACCTTTCTTTCTTCCACCATCGCATATGTGTTTTCATACACTTGTTGAATATGCGTACTTACATCCTTTAATAAAGTTAATTGGCCCTTGTATAATTTTTCAGGTAATGCAGCTTCGCGAAGTAAGCTTACATTTTTTAATAACTCATTTTGATATTTAATTGCCGCTGGAATAATATGGTTGGTTGCTAAATCACCCATCACACGCGCTTCAATTTGTACTTTTTTAATGTAGGTTTCTAATTCAATTTCATAACGTGCTTCTAACTCTGCATGTGTGAAAATGCCATTGTCCTTAAATAATTTCTTGGATTTTTCGGTCACCATTGCATCTAATGCAACTGGGGTTGTTTTTAAATTAGGTAAACCTCTTTTCTCTGCTTCCTTATGCCACTCTTCGCTATAGCCATCGCCTTCAAATAAAATCTTCTTACTCGATACAATGTACTTTTGAATCACTTGCATGATGGCGATTTCTTTTTTATCCCCTTTCTCTATTAAAGCGTCTACTTCTGCGGCAAATTTTACTAAGGTATCAGCAATAATAGTATTTAAAACTGTCATTGGATGTCCGCAGTTGGCAGTGGATCCTACCGCACGGAATTCAAATTTATTTCCGGTGAATGCAAAAGGGGAAGTTCTGTTACGATCGGTATTATCAATCATCAACTCAGGGATACTTCTGTGTAAATCTAATTTTAAAATCGCTTCATCTTGCTCATCAAATTTTCCACCGACTCTTGTTTCCACATCGTTCAATACTTTGGTTAAGTATTCTCCAATAAATACGGAAATGATTGCAGGAGGTGCTTCATTGGCGCCTAATCTAAAATCATTTGAAGCAGATGCAATGGATGCTCTTAATATATCAGCATAATCATGCACTGCTTTAATAGTATTTACAAAAAAGGTTAAGAACATTAAGTTGGTCTTTGGCGTTTTACCTGGTGCTAATAAATTAATACCAGTATCAGTCGCCATACTCCAGTTGTTGTGTTTACCACTTCCGTTAATACCAGCAAATGGTTTTTCATGTAACAATACCACCAAGCGGTGACGCTTTGCAACACGGGTCATCACATCCATTAATAATATGTTGTGATCCACAGCGATATTACATTCTTCAAAAATAGGTGCGCACTCAAATTGTGCAGGTGCTACTTCATTATGTCTTGTTCTTAAAGGAATACCTAATTTGTATGCTTCATTTTCATAGTCGCGCATGAATGCATAAATTCTTTCAGGAATAGATCCAAAATAATGATCTTCCAATTGTTGGCCTTTTGCAGGTGCTGAACCAAATACAGTACGACCACATTGTACTAAATCGGGACGTGCATTTACCAATGCTTCATCTATTACAAAATATTCTTGCTCCCAACCTAAAGTAGGTACTACTTTAGAAATATTTTTATCAAAATAATTACAAACAGTAACTGCTGCTTTGTTGACTGCTTCCACTGCTTTCATCAATGGCGCTTTGTAGTCCAATGATTCACCGGTGTAGGCAATAAATATAGTAGGTATACATAAAGTTTTACCACTTCCAATTTCAATAATGAATGCGTGTGAAGATGGGTCCCATGCAGAATATCCTCTTGCTTCAAAAGTGGCTCTTAATCCACCATTTGGAAAGGAAGATGCATCTGGTTCTTGTTGTATTAAAGCAGCGCCATCAAATTCTTCAATAGCAGTGCCATCCGATTTTA
>CAJBLA010000244.1 GCA_903953815.1 uncultured Bacteroidota bacterium
CAGATAGTGTTTGGAAGCAAATATTATCGCCTGAGGTTTATGCTGTTGCTAGACAAAAAGGAACCGAGCGTCCGTTTTCAAGCGCCTTTGAAACATCAAAGGAAGTAGGTACTTATCATTGTGTTGCTTGTGGGAATCCCTTATTTAAAAGTGATACCAAGTTTGATAGCGGTTGTGGTTGGCCTAGTTTTTTTGATCCTATTACTAAGGGTGCCATTATATATACACCCGATAATACGCACGGTATGACACGTACCGAAGTGCAATGCGGAAAATGTAAAGCACATTTAGGTCATGTATTTGAAGATGGTCCGCCACCTACTGGTTTGCGTTATTGTATTAACGGGGTGGTTTTGGCCTTGGAGAAAAAATAATACATCGCGTAAAGTGTGATAAAAACACCAACGAAGGAAAGTATCATTACACTTTGTGAAAAAAACTGGGTCCACTTTATTTGTAAACTCATGCCTTCTTTCATAAGCATAACGCTTACGCTTCCCACATAGCCCACAGCGTCGGCCACATAAATAAAGAAGCCTGCATTCCCTTTCATGGAAAATGCAGCAATCAATCGATCAAAGAAGATGGAATTGAAGGGTATGTAAACTAAGTATAGCCCGAGCCCTACCCAAATCATCCACCAAAAAGGGTCTAATAATTGTTGTGTAAAATAATAAGTGGAAACGCCGGCTAATATAAAGCCCAACAAAATAAAAACATGTGCAACCATTAATGCTTTAAAGCTATTTTTTATTAACACAACCGCGCCAATGATCACTAAAATAAAAATGGTAATAGGGATTTCGGTTTGTGTAAAAATTGCTGGTTTTGAACCATAACCCATTTCTTTCCACATATCTGCTGAAAAATTATCTCGTATATCTCTGAAGATAGTTGCGAATAAATAAATTGCTACAAAGGCGATAATGCCTGGTAAATATTGTTTTAATAATTGCTTACGATCTAATGCAGTCATAGGTATGCGCTTGGTTCTGAGGGCCTCATCTTCTGCAGAAGGCGGTGGTACTTTTTCTAATCCATACACACATATAATTAATGGAACCGCAAATACCAACCCTGTAAAAAAGGGAACCCAAAATTCGGTAACCTGATATTGGGACATTAACCAAGCACCGACTGACTTTACCCAACCGGAGGAAAAAATAAAACTCACCGCTAATGCAGCACCAATAAAATCGGTGCTTTTGCGTCCTTCTACATAGGAAAAAACCACACCCCATAACATGCCCAACGGAAATCCATTTAAAAATAAAAAGATAACATTATACGGTGCAGGAACAATGGCAAACAACAACCAAGCCATCCAAGAAATACCCGTGAGTAAAAAAATAATTTTATAGCGATTTACTTTTTGTAATCCGGAGATAAATTTAATACCATAAATCTTGGCTAACAAATAACCCAACATTTGACTAATGACTAGGGCCGTCTTAAACGCAATGGGGCCAAAGCTAAGTCCATCAAAAGTGCAAACCGTAAATGATTTTCTGAAGCCAAAAATAAATACATAGGTACCAAAGGATACAAGGGCAGCATAAAGTGCAATGTATTTATCTTTTGATAGTAATGACATATGATTCTTTGTTTACGGGTGGCAGCGCCAGCTTTATGAAGGCCTTTTTCCTTAATCCAAATTTACATTTTATACATGTATAATAATGACTAAATTAGTGCTTTATGAATAATGCCAAAATTTGTATATCACCGATTGATTGGGGATTGGGACACGCCACTCGGTGTATTCCACTAATTCAGGCTTTAGAAAAATTGAACTATCAAATATATATCGCCACCGAAGGATACCACGAAGCTATCCTACGCGAAGCCCTGCCCAATGCACATTTTTTGCATTTACGCGGTTACCGAATTAAATATGCAAAAATAGGCGCCCTATTGCCTGTCGCTATTTTTTTTCAAATACCCCAAATTATTTACAGCATTTATTATGAATATCGATGGTTACAAAAAAAGCAAAAGGAATTACAGTTTGATTTGATCATTTCAGATAATCGATTTGGTTTTTATCATAAAAATGTAGCGAGTGTGTTTATAACGCACCAACTTAATTTTCAAATGCCTTATGCTTGGGCCACACCAGGATTCCAAAAAATACAGTATACCTGGTTTAAAAGATTCAGTGCATGTTGGATACCAGACATGGAAGGAGAAAATAATTTATCAGGCATTTTAGCCAACACAAAATTAAAACCAAGTATCCCCATTTGGTATATGGGATGTTTGTCAAGATTAAAACAATACGATAATAAAGAGATTGATGGGCATCAAGAACCGATTTCGTTTTTAGGAATTGTATCTGGCCCGGAACCACAACGAACCTTACTTGAAAATTTATTATGGACCAAGGGCAATCAATTAAATTTAAAATTCACAGTGGTAGCGGGCACCCCAAAAGTAAACGAAGCGTTTCAACAAAATGAAAATGCAACTAAATATCCGCATTTGTCAGGCGCTGACTTAGTGAAGGAAATAAACCGAGCTGAGTATATCATTTGCAGAGGCGGTTACACAACACTCATGGAATTAATACCATTTGAAAAAAAATTAATACTAATACCAACCCCAGGACAAACCGAACAAATATTATTAGGAAAAATATGGCAGGAAAAAAAATGGGCACTTTGTTATGATCAAACTGATTTTAAATTAAGTATTGCATTAAATGAAGCAAGTCAATTTAATTATGTCAAACCGCCATTTACAAATTTTTCTATAGAAGCACTTGAAACTGCTATAAAGCAATTAACTTTATAATTATGGCGGTACAAAAAATAGATATCAATGACTTTATAATACAAGCGCCTAGTTCTCTTATTATTGACGTGCGAAGTCCTGGTGAATTTGATCACGCACATATTGTATCGGCTTTAAATCTTCCTTTATTTACCAACGAAGAACGTGCCATTATAGGTACTACTTATAAAAAACAAAGCAGGGAGGAGGCTATTAAAGTTGGGTTACCGCTATTTGGAACCAAGCTGCTTCCCATGATTGAAACGGTTGAAAAATGGGTGCGTGAAAAACAACAAGGATCGCATACAACAAAGCCAACCCTACTTGTGCATTGTTGGCGGGGTGGCATGCGAAGCGCAGCCGTAGCATGGTTATTAGACTTATATGGTTACAAGGTATATCAGCTAACCGGTGGTTACAAAGTATATCGAAATTGGGTATTAAACCAATTTATTAAAGAATATCCCATCAAAGTTTTGGGGGGGTTTACAGGTTCTGGTAAAACAGAAATTTTACACGCATTACAACAAAGGAATAATACGGTCATTGACTTAGAGGGATTGGCCAATCACAAAGGATCCGCATTTGGCGCGATTGGACAAGCGGTACAACCTTCACAGGAAATGTTTGAAAATAAATTAGCTACTGCACTTTTTAATAATAAAACTAATGAACCATTTTGGGTCGAAGATGAAAGCCAACGTATTGGACTAGTGATGATTCCTACTTCCTTTTTTGTTCAAATGCGTAATAGTGTTTGTCATTTTATTATTATTCCCTTTGAAGAAAGATTAAATTTTATTCTACAAGCCTATGGCGGTTTTGATGTGCAACTATTAATTGATGCAACCGTAAGAATACAAAAAAGATTAGGCGGATTAGAAACTAAAAACGCGGTGCAATTTTTTAATGAAAATAATATTATTGCGGCATTAGCAATTTTGCTTAAATACTATGATCGCTGGTATGAAAAAAATACCCTAAGCGCTAACCCACCAAAATTACTGGTGCAACAATTCAATGCAGAAAAAGTGGACCCAATCAACAATGCTATTTTGGTGGAGAAACGATAAATTAACTGCTATTAATCCTATTTATAATAACCAAGATGAAGTATCTTTATTTTGTTTTAGCATTTTATTTATTGGTTTGTCAAAACATTAAATATATTGTAGCCTGGAGGATTGGAGATAGAATCATTTTTAAGTTATAATTTATGCAACAACTAATTGCTTGGTGGTTTTTCACAGTAAAGGGATGGAAAACAAAAGGAAGATTCCCTTTTGAACTGAAAAAGGCGGTTTATATTGTTGCCCCGCACACCCATAGTACCGACTTTTTTTTAGGATTGGCCGTTAGAAAAAAAATGCATTTTGAATTTATTCGATTTTTAGGTAAAAAAGAGCTTTTTATTCCTCCTTTTAGTTGGATCCTACACTATCTGGGCTGCTACCCAGTAGACCGGTCAAAAAATAATAATTTTGTAGAACAGGTGGTGAAAATATTTAATGAAAAGGAGACCTTTCATTTGGCTTTATCACCCGAAGGAACCAGAAAGAAAGTGTACAAATTACGCTCTGGATTTTACCATATTGCAAAAAAAGCAAACGTACCAGTGGTCATGGTGGCCTTGGACTTTTTCAATAGAACCGTAGTTTTTACCGAACCCTTCCATTTATCTGACGACGAAAGAGCTGATAAAAGAAAAATAATCGACTTTTTTAAGGATTTCAAAGGATTTGTGCCAGAAAATAGCATTACGGGCGATATTGAATGTTAAGAAAATGCAGAAATTTCAAAATAGTTTTTGGACTCTAAACTATATGCTTATTTTTGTATTGGCCATTGGCTAAATTATATAAATTAATAAAAACAGATACAGTATGAAAAGTAGAATTTTTTTAGCGCTTGCTATTATTAGTCTTGGTGCTTATTCTTGCGTTAGCCCTAAAAAATTACA
>CAJBLA010000245.1 GCA_903953815.1 uncultured Bacteroidota bacterium
CAATAAGCAATTCTCATCTTATTATAATAATAAAGTAATAACCGGCAGAACAGCTGCAGCAGGCGCAAATGAAACAGACGATTTAATTAGTATGATTTTTGAAAGGCCCGAAGTCGCTAAATTTATTTGTAGAAGAATTTATCAATTTTTTGTTTACTATCATATTGATGATAAAATTGAAAAAAATATTATTACACCACTTGCAGATATTTTTATAAAAAATAATTTTGAAATCAAACCTGTTCTTGAAAAGCTTTTTCAAAGCGAACATTTTTATGATTCCTTGTATGTTGGCTGTCAAATTAAAAGCCCCATTGAACACGTAGTAGGTTGTTTGCGAGAATACAATGTCAGCTTCCCTAATATGGTTACTGATTATGCAGATTCCTATTCCCTATTCAATAATATGGTAAGTCAAATGATTAACCTAGGACAAAATCCATCGGATCCACCCAATGTTGCTGGCTGGCCGGCGTATTATCAAGTACCTGAATTTTATGAATTATGGATTAACGCAGACACTTTACCTAAGCGAAATAAATTTACCGACTTAATGGTGGAATCAGGCTATACCAGAAACGGAAAAAAAGTAGTTATTGACACCATCGCTTTTGCAAAAAATATTTGCGCAACTCCGAGCGATCCCAATATTTTAATGGATGCATTATTTGCAAACTTAGTTTCAACGGATGTTTCCGCAACGTTAAAAGCAAATTTAAAAAAGCAAATTTTATTAAGCGGCCAGCTAAGCGACCATTACTGGACAGATGCCTGGAATGCTTATCAAGCAAGCGCTACTACGATCAATTTTAATGTGGTGAATGTGCGACTCAAGGCCCTATTAAAATATATTATGAACCTGCCCGAATACCAATTGCAATAAATGAAAAGACGCAATTTTATACGTAATAGTGTTGCGCTTATGGCGCCTACTGTCATTGGTGGCAATCCCATTCATATATTAACACAGCATCCAATCATACAACCCGATTTGTTAGCTAATGTAAATAATGATCGCGTTTTAGTGATTATACAATTAAGCGGAGGAAATGACGGATTAAACACCGTTATTCCTGTAGGAGATTATAGTAAATACTATAATGCGCGAACCAATATTGCCATTCCTGAAAAAAAGATTTTATCATTAACTGGCAACAACGCAACTGGATTAAATCCAGCGATGACTGCCTTCCAAAAATTATACAACGAGGGAAAATTAAATATTGTTCAGGCAGTTGGATATCCGCAACCTAGCTTTTCGCACTTTAGAGCAACTGATATTTGGATGAGCGGTTCAGATAGTACACAGTATTTAAATACTGGTTGGGCGGGCAGATATTTAGATAATCAATATCCTAATTATCCTGATGAGTATCCTAGTGATCAAAATCCAGACCCATTAGCGATACAAATTGGATCAATTACCTCCCTTACCTGTCAAGGTCCGGTAGTTAACATGGGGTTGAGTATTTCAGACCCTGCTTCCTATTATAATTTAATTGATAACATTGATGATACAGTACCTAACACCAATGGTGGTTATGAATTAAGCTTTGTTAGACGCATTGCAAAACAAACCAATAAATACGCTGTTCGTATCAAAGCGGCTTCGGATAGTATTAAGCAACAAGTTACCTACCCTAATAATTCATTAGCGTCACAATTAAAAATTGTTGCGCGTTTAATTAAAGGTGGGTTAAAGACTAAAATTTATATGGTTAATTATGGTGGTTTTGATACACATGCAGGTCAAACCAATTCTATTGATACTACCATTGGACCACATGCTACTTTACTAAATGCAGTTTCTGAAGCAGTGAATGCATTTCAAAACGATATTAAAGGGCTTGAAATTGATGACAGAGTCATTGGTATGACTTATTCTGAATTTGGTCGACGCACAAAATCAAATGCAAGTGGCGGAACAGATCATGGCGCAGCCGCACCATTATTCCTTTTTGGAAAAAATGTTCGCGGTGGGGTATTTGGAAAAAATCCTGATTTGCCTTTAAACGCAACGGTAAATGATAACATACCTTATCAAACAGATTTCAGAAGTATTTATAATTCAATTCTTACAAATTGGTTTTGCGTGAATGAAACAGACAATATGCAGATTATGTTAAAGAAGTATCCAGCTTTACCATTAATCAATGCAAGTGTTTGTGGTGTAGCTATGGACAATTCGACTTTTGCAGGTAACACTATGATTAGCAACTATCCAAATCCATTTAGCGCTCAAACTAGAATAGAATTCAAAACCGCAGGAGGTGCTACCTTGGTTCAATTGTTAGATACTTCAGGATCCGTAATTAAAATATTAGTAGATACAAGTTACCCTTATGCGGGCATGAATAGTGTAACCTTATTTGGTAGCAACTTACCTGCGGGTGTATACTATCTGAGACTTCAAAATGGCATAAATCAATATGTCAAAACTATCATAAAAATGTAGGAATTAAAATTATGATTGAATTGTTTGCTTAATTTCACGCTAACCATGCAATCAGATCAAGAATTAATTTTACAATTTCAAAAGTCCATTCAAAGGGAACAAACTTTTACGCAATTGGTAAAAAAACACCAAGCAAAAGTGTACCATCAAATAAAACGAATGGTCAATGATCACGATGATGCTGATGATATTGCCCAAATGGTATGGATCAAAATATGGAATAAGTTAGATGGATTCAAAATGGAAAGTGAGTTTAGTACTTGGCTATTCCGCATCGCCTATAATGAAACCCTTAATTTTATTGCAAAACAAAAAAGACAAAGTTCCAATACTAGTTCAACTGATTTATTAAACTACGAAAACACGCCAAGTCAAACGGATGCCCCCAAAAGCAGTGAAATACAAATAAAACTTGACCAAGGTATTAAGCAACTACCTGAAAAACAGCAATTTGTGTTTATGTTACGCTATTTTGAGGAGTTGAATTATGAAAAAATTGCAAGTATCACTGGTACTACTGTGGGAGGTGCAAAAGCCAATTATCATCAAGCAATTAAAAAACTAGAGGAATTTTTAAAGAAAAATTAAACCTAGTAATTAATAAATTGTCAAATTAACACAATGGAACAAAAAAAGATAAATACAACGCTTGAAGAAGACCAAATAATGGTTGAACGCCTTTTTTCAAAAGAGGCTTTAGCCAATTATGATAAGTCGGCATCAAGTGTACCTACGTCGTATTTTGAAACATTTCCTGAAAAATTACAACAACGAATTGCGAATAATAAGCCACAGCTATTTTTTCTTACCCCCATTGGAAAAATGGCCATTGCTGCAGCATTACTATTGGTAGTCGCTAGCACCTTCATTTTTTTAAACAAAGGTGTAGATAAGAATTTAGAACTTTCATCTTTAACCATTCAAGATATATCAAATGATGAAATTGAAGCATATGTAGATGCAAATGAGTGGATGGCCGAGATTGATTGGCAATCAGAAGCATTTAAACCTGATACAGAAATAGAACAGTTTTATAAAGATTCTATCGATTAACTTTTTTTTCAAAATAATAAAATTGCATATTAAAATGCAAGTAATAAAAATTTAATATACAAATAACAATTTATGAAATACCTGTTTTACACTTTAGCATTGAGCATGGTCATGATTTCAACCAATGCACAAAGACCACCAGATAGAAGACACCACTCCAATGAGCAATCAAAACAAGCGGACGACAAAAAAGGACCGGGCAGGCCAAGCAGAGCAAATATTGAAATGTTCAAAACGAAATTTATTACAGATCAATTAGCACTTACACCGCAAGAGGCGGAAGCTTTTTGGCCAGTATATAATGAATATAAAAATGGCATGCGCGCTATTTACAAAGAAAAAAAGGAAAACGAAATTGAGTTACAAGAAGCTGTGTTAACAGTAAGAAAAAAATTAGCTTCCGCGCTTAAGCCAATTTTAAAATCAGATATAAGAATTAATGACGCTTTAAAAGTGGAAAAAGAATTCTTGAAAAAGGCGAGGAATGAAATGTCCCGTCGTCGTGGAGGTCCACCACCACCCCCAAGAAGAGCATAAAGAAATAGCAAAGTTTTGATGTCACAATACGATTAAGCTCTTTCCTGATTTTCAGGAGGGGCTTTTTTAATTTTCGCAGGTTTCGCCATCACAACAAGGTGAAATATTAGTGCCACAAATACTACATTGGTAATGGCCATGAACCATCACCGGATCGGTTTCCTGAGAACAAACAGGACAAATTTGTATAGCCATAGTTTTTTATTAAATTTAGGAATTAAATCAACATATAATAGATTTAGTAAAACTTCTATTATGTATATTACATAAATAAAATGCTTTAAAATTAAATATTAAAATAATTCATTTGTAAAAAGCTAAATTATGAAATTAAAATATATCTATAGTACACTCTTTATAACAATACTTCATATGTCAAATGCTACAGCACAATATTTACCACTCTATAAAAATATACCTAATTATATTGATACCATTAATGAGGAAGTGATTACGCATGATGGTATTTTAAGAATAGGAAAAGTGTCCATACCTGGTTACCAATATTTTAGAGCAGCCAATGATACTATTAAAAGACCCTGTGTGATTATTTGTCCAGGTGGTGGCTATGGTATATTGGCTGCGGCACATGAGGGTACAGATGTGGCAAGCTTTTTTAATACCATTGGCGTAAATGCCATTGTTTTAAAATATAGAATCCCTAGTAGCAAGCATCAAGTTAATAAATCAATAGCACCATTACAGGATGCGCAGCAAGCGATATATTTGGCTAGAACAAACGCAGATGAGTGGGGCATTGACGCAAATAAGATAGGCATCATGGGCTTTTCCGCCGGTGGACACCTTGCTTCAACAGCTGCCACCCATTATGAAGATATTAAAGTAACCAATCCAGGAAATACTTCCTACCGCCCTAATTTCCAGATACTAATTTATCCCGTAATTAGCTTTAGTAGTTATGGTCATAAAGGATCAAGGGATAATTTAATTGGGCCAGTTATTAATGAGGATCAAGTACATTATTTTAGTAATGAAGAACATATCACTAAAAATGCACCACCTGCATTTTTAGTACATGCAAAAGATGATAGCGCTGTTCCTGTAGAAAATTCAATGAATTATTTCAAAAAGTTACAAGAAAATCAAGTTTCTGCAGAATTATACCTTTTTGAAAAAGGAGGACATGGATTTGGAATGAAAAATAATACTAGTGAAGTATACTGGCCACAATTAATGCAACAGTGGATGATAAAAAATAATATTATAAATAAATAGCAAAAAAATACACATCTATGTTTGATGTGTATTTTTTATAGAATGTATTTAGTCTACTTTTTTACCTCGCTACCTTTCCATCCAAAAAAGGCAACCACCAAAAAGGCAACCATCGGAACGATATAGCCCATTTGAATATTACCTGTTTTGTCAGATATGAGTCCAAATATTCTTGGCAATACTGCACCTCCAACAATCGCCATAATAATTAAGCTGCTACCCATTTCGGTATCGGAACCTAGGTCCTTTATGCCTAATGAAAAAATTGTAGGGAACATCACTGACATAAAAAAGGACATACCAATTAACGCATAAATAGTGATGATGCCATGTGAAAATATGGCCACAATACAAAGCAGCGTAGCTAATATGCCATACGCCGTCAATAATTTATTAGGGCTAAAATAATTCATTAAAAAAGTGCCTGTAAAACGGCCAATTAAAAAAGCCAAGGCTGCAAAACTTAAATAATCAGCTGCTTGTATTTGATCAATCGCTGCCGCTTCGGTAGCAAATAAAATAAACAAACTAAATACACAAACTTGTGCGCCCACATAAAAAAATTGGGTAATCACTGCCCATTTTAAATGCGAATGCTTAAAAGTGCCCAAGACGGTTGCTTTTTCTCCACCTTCTTTTTTAGTTCTGATATCTGGCAATTTTACCAAATAAAACAAAATAGCAATAATTATTAAAACAATACCAAGAATAGTATACGGTGTTTTAACCGTATACGCTTCCGATGCCAATGCGGCTTGCCTTACTGATTCACTCATTGCACTTAATTCAGCATCCGTATTTCCCTTCGTTAAAATTACCCTTGCTCCGATAGCAGGGGCTAAAAATGCAGCCAGTCCATTAAAGGATTGTGCGAGGTTTAAACGCTGGGTGGAAGAACTAGGATCGCCTAATGCCGACGCATAGGGATTGGCAGCGGTTTCAAGTATGGTTAATCCAGAAGCAATCACAAAGGAAGCAAATAAGAAATACAAATACGACTGATTATTAGCGGCGGGTACAAATAAGAATGCCCCCACTGCAAATAAAAGAAGCCCTATGATAATCCCGGTTTTATAGCCCAGTCTTTTCATCACCATACCTGCAGGCAGGGCCATAAAAAAATAAGCGATATAAACCGCCGAGTCTACCAATGTGGATTGGGTCGTCGTTAAGGTAAATGACTTTTTTAAATGCGGGATTAAAATGGGGACTAGATTATTAGCAAAACCCCATAAAAAAAATAAACAAGTGATTAATATAAATGGGATTAAATGGTTGGTTGTTTTTTGTGATGTCATAAGTAGATCAATTATAATTAAATATAATTCAAGCAGCACTAATAAACAAAATTATATATAATCAAATACTAAAATAATTTGTACCTTAACAAATCATTTAACACATTTGTAAAAATATTAATTGCTATTTATGAAAAAAGGATATTTACTAGGTTTGGTTTTATTGGTTTGGTTTCAATTATCGGCAAATCCTAAAGCAACACCGAGAGAATTCTATTTAATTAAAATATATCACTGTACAACACAAAGTCAATTAAATCATATTGACGAATATTTAGAAAAAACGTATTTGCCGTTTTTACATAATAATGGTATCAACAAAGTAGGTGTATTCGCGCCAATCATGAATGACACAAGTGCGGACAAGAGAATATTTGTTTGGGTACCATTAAAAAACTTAAACCAGCTAGATGTCTTAGATCAAGTTTATGAAAAATTGGACCCTTTTGGTGATGACGCTTTGATACATTTAGATAACAAAGACAGCAGTTTGCCTTATACACGTATAGAAAGTATTTTAACAAAAGCATTTAAACTACAACCACAATTTGAAAAATCGTCCGATTTAGTAAAATCAAACAATCGCATTTTTGAGTATCGTAGTTATGAAAGTCCTACCGAGGAAATGCACTTAAGAAAAGTTAATATGTTTAATGAAGGCCAAGAAATTGAAATATTCAAACGTTTAAATTTCAATGCCGTTTTTTATTCAAAAGCTTTGGTTGGCGCTAGGACACCCAATTTAATTTATATGACTAGCTTTAATGACATGAATGATCGTAATGCACATTGGGATGCATTTAAGCAGGATCCGACTTGGAAAAAAATATCAGTAGCGAAAGAGTATTTAAAAATTGTTAATAGAAACGAAACTATTTTAATGAAGGCTAAAGCATACGCTGATTTTTAATGCTACATTCTTGATGTTTAAAATATTCAACAAAGATTGAATATTTTAAACATTGAATCATTAATATCAGTTATTTTCTATTGTCAAATGATACTCCTGAATTAACGCGGGATTTTCAGGGGTTAAGGTGAATGCTAATTTAAGTTTTCCTTTTTCGCAATCAATGATACAATAGCCCCTCAATTGATTTTCAGGCATCATCACATTCACTTGAATAATCTTGCCCACTTTTTTAAAAATAGCATCCGCGGAATTTTTTAAATCTTCAATAGGATAGTCTTCAAAAAAGTTTTCAGCAAATATCGGCATTGATTTGTCCCAATGCGTAATCACTTTTACCAATTGCTTTTGTCTTTCAAGTAATATATTGGAAACCTTGATGGGCCTTGGTTTTAATTGTGCTAATTGAATAAGGGTATCTAATACAATAAGATTAATTCTTGAAGTAGGTGCATAAGTCACATTCGCAAATAATATCACACCAATCCCATAATCAGGTAAAAAGCGCCAATTGGATCCAAATCCAGGCAAACCTCCACTATGGCCAACACTCTTCTTGGTTTCTGCATCTATTGTCCAATTCAATCCATAGCTATAACTACTTGTAGTCGCTAATTTTTTGCCGCTCGGAAAAATTGTATTTGGATTTAATCCTATAAAACGAGCGGGTTGGTGCATCTCTCTAACACTACTCCTTTTAATGGGAAAGCTTTCTGCATCATCTCTTGCAGGCCAGGCCTCCTCGTGCAATGCAACATACTTACTAAACATATCAATGGAAGTAATCATGCCACCCATTGCACCATAAATGCCATTTTTTAATGGTTGTTCCTTGCGCCATTGCTCATTGATATAACGATAACCATTCGCAAATAAATTTTTGGGGACATCGGTGTATTCAAAACTGGTACCCTGCATTGACAAAGGCGCTAAAATATTTTTAGCAATATAGGTGTCATATGTCAACCCTGATACTTTATGTATGATATATCCCAACATCGCAAACCCCAAATTACTATACTCATATTCCAATCCTGCAGTATTTGATAAGGATAATTGACTTTTGATTAATGTATTTAAATCTTCTTCCGTATCTGCTAATTGTCGATCTCCCCAAGGATTATCTTCGGGAAAACCTGCACTATGGGTCATTAAATGTCGAATAGTCATCAATGGGGCATCTTTCGTAAGTCCTTGCCCCTTTAATGCGGGTATATATTTTTCAACTGCATCGTCCAATTGTAATTTGCCTTCATCTCTTAATTTTAAAATAGCCAAAGCGGTAAAACTTTTTGACATGGAGGCAATACGGAACATGGAAGCAGAAGTTGCAGGTATTTTTTCTTCCAAATTTGCATAGCCCCCATTGCCTTTATAGACTAATTGCCCATCGACTACAATACCAAAGGCATAACCAGGAAAATGATTCTTTAAAGCGAACTCTTTATATAATTGATCAATGAGCGGGAATGTCTTTGCAACACGTTCATTTCGAGTAGCATCTTGGTACGTTGATTTTGCATCCAACTTAGCTACCTGTGCATTCAAGATTAAGCCATTGACAATCAAAATAATTGTCATGTAATAACGAAACTTATATTTCATAAAAAACAATTTGTCTAATTTAAAACATATTTCATTAGCGCATTACCTTTTATAAAAAAAGGGAGGCACAAGTAGGTAGATTACCACTAATTTGGTAATTTTCTTATACAAAATTATACTATGCGTAAACACATTTTACTTATTATTCTTTTCCTACCCTTTTTGGCCATGAGTCAGCAAAAGGCAAATTACTTTTTAGCAGCCAGGTTCGCTCCTAAAAAATTAGACAAAATGATTTTTTCATTGTCAATTGATCCGCATTGGCTAAAGCTTTCAAATAAGTTTTGGTACACTTACGAAACCAGCGAAGGCAAACAATGGAATATTGTGGACCCTGTAAAAGGAGAAAAAAAGGCAATGTTTAATAGAGACAAGATTGCAGCCGAATTAACTAAAATAGTTAAGGATCCATTTGATGGACAGCACCTTCCAATTGATTCTTTAAAATTCATCAAAGATGAAAATTGGATTCAGTTTGAAGTAAAAAGTACCATTGAAATAAACAAAGATGCGGTTGTTAAGAAAGATGCGAAACCAGAAAAAATTAAAAAAACATTTTATTTTGAATACAACCTTATTACAGAACAGCTCAATGAATTGGTTGGATTTAAAAAACCAAAACGCAAACCAAGTTGGGCAAACATTTCACCCGATGAAAAAATAGTGGTGTTTGGAAGAAATTATAATTTGTTTTATATGGACAAAGAAAATTTCAATAAAGCTATCTTGAATGATGAAGACAGTACAATTGTTGAACACGCTATCACCAAAGATGGTATTCAAAATTTTAGCTGGCATAGCGAAAGCGCTTATGGTGGCGGTGGCGAAACTAATGTAGATGTAGAAAAAAATAAAAACAAAAGAAAGTCGGTTTATGGCTTATGGAGTGAGAATAGCAAACATCTCGCAATCACTAAAGTGGATAATCGCAAAGTAAAAGATTTATGGGTAATCAATAGTATCGCTGAGCCAAGGCCAACGCTAGAAACCTACAAATATTGGATGCCCGGGGAAAAAGAGGCCCCGATGGATCATTTGATGATTGTTGACATGACTGCATTTAGCTATAAAGAAATTGATGTATCCTTATTTAAGGACCAAGATGTTGCTGTTTGGAATAAATCAGCCAATGTGAATGCCAGAGACGATGAACATAGGCCAAATATATGGTTAGGTACCAATGATCAGCTTTATTTAGCGCGCACCAGTCGTGATTTGAAAAAAATTGACCAATGTGTTGTTAATATTAATACAGGTGTTGTAAAAACATTAATTGAAGAAAATTTAAATACTTATGTTGAAATTAAAAAACCAGGCTTGGTTAAAAACGGTGAGGAAATAATTGAGTGGAGCGAGCGTGATGGCTGGGCGCATTTGTATTTACATGACAAAGAGGGAAAAGTAAAAAATCAAATTACCCAAGGTCCATGGCATATTGAAGATGTCGTATCGATTGATGAAGATAAAAGAGTGGTCTACTTTTCAGCAAACGGTCGAGAAAATGTAAACAACAACACTAAGGAGGATCCTTATTATTTGCATTTGTACAAAGTGAACTTTGATGGCACAGGTTTACAATTATTGAACCCTGGAAATTTTGACAATAATTTTAGTATGAACGACAAGAAAAATTATTTTGTAAATAATTCATCTCGCGTTAATGCAACACCGGCGTCGGCATTATATTCAGCAGACGGGAAAAAATTAATGGACTTGGAAACAGCTGACTTAAGCTCCCTATTTTCAGCAGGGTATAAATTTCCA
>CAJBLA010000246.1 GCA_903953815.1 uncultured Bacteroidota bacterium
GAAGCTAATACGCTCGCGGCTAGTATATTAAAAAAAGAAGGTATTCATAATAATAGAGTTGTAAAAGGAGGCTGGCAAAGCATATTACAACTTAAGGATAAGTTCACGATCGAAGTGACTAAGGAAAAAAAAGCGAACGATCCATTAGACGCGCTTTAATCAACCACTAAATTTGCATGTTTTTGAGGATCAAACTCATACTTCCATCTTTTATGGCTCCATAAATAATTTGCAGGATTTTGTTTTATTTTTTCCTCCAATATTTTAACATACGACGCAGTCAATTGTCCATCTTTGAAATAATTTGGCGCCGTAGTCATGACTTCATATTGCAAATGATAATAACCACGCTTAGTACTATAAAAATAAGCAAACACCTGTGCCGTATTATTTAATTTAGCTCCCTTTTCAGGTCCCTTAACAAAGGGCGTACGTCTACCTAAAAAATTAACCCAAAATGCAGACATTGGATTACCAGGATTTTGATCGGCTGCTAAAGCCATTGCATAATTTCCTTGTGTAGCATATTTATGAAACTGCGTTTTAAATTGTGTTGCAGGAATCATTATACTTCCAAAGCGCTCTCGCATTTTCAATACGATACTATTAATATAAGGATTTGACAAAGGCATATATACCGCAATAAAAGGATATTTTCCGTATTTGGCAACTCCCCAATTCGCAAATTCCCAATTAAAAAAATGTCCTGCCATGATCTGAACAGGTTGCCCTGTTTCATATAATTTATTTAACACTTCAACATTAGAAGTGAACCTTTTTTCAAATTCGGATGTAGAAATGGAAATTAATTTAATAGTCTCAATAAATGAATCTGTAAAATTTTGATAAAATTTTGTTGCAATTTTTTTTCTTTCCTGCACGGATTTTTTAGGGAATGCAATCATTAAATTATTTTCAATGACCTGTTTTCTGTATCTAACTACATATTGTAAAAGAAATGCCATAAAATCACTAACGACATAGGCAATACGCCATGGCAATAAGGATAAAAGATAAAAAAAGGCATACACTAAATTATACATATTGCTTCCTATTATACTACTGGGGATCTACCCAAGCATTATGCTCCTTTAATAATTGAATTAATTCGTCAACAGCAATAGCACTGTCAATATTTCTTTTCATGATTTCCTTTCCTTTGTACAAAGTAATTTTACCAACGCCACTACCAACATACCCAAAATCAGCATCCGCCATTTCACCAGGGCCATTTACGATACATCCCATGATGGCAATTTTTAGCCCTTTTAAATGATTCGTCACTGCCCTTATTCTTGCGGTAGTTTCCTGTAATTCAAATAAAGTACGGCCACAACTTGGGCAGGAAATATATTCTGTTTTCGAAATTCTAGTTCGGGTTGCTTGTAAAATTCCAAAACTAATGGTATTTAAAAATTGTACAAATGAAGTATTATTAAAATAATTACGTCCCGATACATTACTTGATTCATTGTTTTGTTCTGCATTGGCAGCCACCTTAGCGCTTACACCCAAACAAATCCCATCTCCCATTCCATCTAAGAATAAAGCCCCAGTCTCTGTAGCAAAATGAATCAAATGCTCGTCTGCGCTTGACCAAGCACTTTCAGTCATGAGTATCACTGGATTTTGAATTTTTAAATCCATGAAGCGCACAATCATTCGACGAACTGCAGGCATGGCATGTGCCAATTGACTACTTAAACAAAAAACTACCGATTTGTCTTGGGCAATTTCAATGAGTTGCTCATCCCTAATGCCGTTTTTTGTACAATAACAATCTACCATGACAAAATTGATAAAGGCACTTTTTCTCGGTGCCGCGATATAATTTCTAAAATCAAATATTGGCAAATACTTTGTTCGATCATTCACTGTTTCCCACTGTTCAGGCTTGGTGATGACACGCAATGTGCCGGGCAAATCAAAACCAATAACGCCATTGGGCGTATAAATAAAATCAGCCGCCAAATCCGAAATTGTCCACTTATCAGTGTCCAAATGATAGGTATACCCAATACTAATTAAATCATCGGGTGTAATCGTTGCTTTATGTGTGAAGTCTGCAATGACCACTGGTACCTGCTTACCGCCAATAGTTGAAACCGAATGCGTAACTCTTTTTTTAAATTCAAAAGGCGAATAAGGAAGTTGGTCTATCTCTGGAATATGATGCACCCCTTTCATTCGATTCGCTGGATATCTTTTAACCAAATCCTTACAAACAGGAATTTCTAATTCTGGATCTTCTGTTAAACTTACTCTAATTGTATCTCCAATACCATCCTCTAATAATGTGCCAATGCCAATTGCACTCTTAATACGTCCATCTTCCCCATCTCCTGCTTCTGTCACACCCAAATGCAAAGGATAACATTCATTAAACTCTTGTTGCATTTGTTGTACCAATAATCGATAAGCTTGCACCATCACCTGCGGATTACTTGACTTCATGCTTAAAATTATTTGGTGATAATCCAAGCTTCGCGCAATTCGTAAAAATTCCATTGCACTTTCCACCATACCAATGGCAGTATCGCCATACCTACTCATAATACGATCACTCAATGAACCATGATTGGTTCCGATACGCATCGCGGTTCCATGTTCCTTGCAAATAAGCACGAGTGGCGTAAATCTTTCTCTAATGCGTTCAATTTCTTCCAAATATTCCGCATCCGTATATTCAATTTGTTCAAACTTTTTCTTGTCAACATAGTTTCCTGGATTCACCCGCACTTTCGCTACAATAGTTGCTGCAATTTCTGCGGCATTGGGTGTAAAATGAATATCAGCAACCAATGGGATATCATAACCTTGCGCGTTCAAAGCAGCCTTTATGTTTGCTAAATTTTCAGCTTCTTTTTTACTAGGAGCAGTGATACGAACCAATTCTGCGCCTGCTTTTATACATTTGATGACCTGCGCCACTGTTAAATCCGTATCCATGGTATCGGTGGTTGTCATTGTTTGAACCCGAATAGGTTGACCGTTACCAATGATGATATTACCCACGTTTACTTCGCGTGTAAGTAAACGTTGATAGGAAGTTAATGAGTTACAATAGTATTGCATAAAAGAAAAAAGTAAAGATAATTATTTTTGTACAACGAGGTTACCTAGTTCCTTTTAAAAAGCCCTGTTGTAATAAAATTTTCTTTAGTAAATTAATATTATTATTTGTTAAGTTAGTTGATGTGTTCGAATTGGTGTTCAAAACAAAAAAGTAAGGGTGTTGATTTTCTTCCACATAACCCAATACCCATGCTGCATTTTTATTTGCTGTTGTATCTACCCCAGTAATGTAACTCAAACGATAATTTGAATTATCTTCCATCAAAATCATTTTTTTCAATTGTTCTTGTGATTTTTTTTGAAAAAACAACTCTTTAAAATAAATTCTTTTTATCAAACCCAACTGCTCATCCGGTGTTATAACGATTGACCCATCTTCCCAAAAATGGGTACTGTCGGCGCTTGCGATACCCTTTCCATAATGTAGCGAATCCAGCACTTTTAAAATTTGTTGGCGACCAATCTTGGCAATAACGGCTTTATAAAATTGTACCGAATCATTTAAATTTAATGAAGTATCATGATGGTTTATGATTCCTTGATCTAATCCAATTAATGCAGGTATGATAAAAAACGTATTTGATGGTGCGACTGCAGAATCCTTATACTTCGACAAATTATGAATCGTGAATTGTTCTGTTCCATTTTCAAGCAAGGCAAAATTTCCTTGCATACCCGCACTATCCATTAATTGCGCAATAGCAGTGTCATTTTTTACATTATTTGGGTTACAGGCATACACCAAAACAATAAAAATAGCTGCTTTAAAAAAATTTTGAACCATTGTATACATTGATTTATAGAATAGGCAAATTTACCACTTAATATTTATAAAAACACCCCTAACCAGCGTACACTAGTTAGGGGTGTTAAAATATATTAATTTAAGTGTCGCTTATTCAATTCCTAATAACTCCACCTCGAAAATTAAGGTCATGCCTGGGCCAATAAATGGACCTGCTGAACGGTCACCATAAGCCAAATCAGAAGGTATAAATAACTTCCATTTGCTACCCACTGTCATTAACTGAACTCCATCCTGCCAGCCTTTAATTACGCCATTTAAAGGGAAGGTAATTGGCTCACCTCTTTGCACTGAACTGTCAAAAATTGATCCATCAATCAATGTGCCATGATAATGACACTTTACTTTGTTAGACAAGGTTGGCTTAACAGATCCTGTTCCAGCAACCATTACTTCATACTGCATGCCATTGGTCATGCTTACAACACCTGGTCTTTTTGCATTTCTTTCTAAAAATTCTGTTCCTACTGCTTTGTTGAATGTGATTTTTTCTTGACTCATATTATCTTGGTATTTTTTGATACAAACATCTAATAAGCTATCAGGTATAATTGACTTTGCAATAACACCTGCGCTAAATCCTTTGTCAAACAAGGCCATATTAATGTCCTGTAAGCCTTGTCCTTTCATACTTTGTGCAACACGAAAACCCAATGCGTAGGAAGCACTATCTTTTGCAGTTTTTAAAACTACAGTCGCCGCTGTTGCTGTTTTTGACACAGCCGCCTTAGTGGTGGTTACCGGTTTTGCCGCTACTGCTTTTAATGGAGTTGCTTTTACCACAGCAGGTTTTGTCGTTTGGGCGAAGCCAAATCCTACAAGGCTAAAAGAAATCAATATTAATATACTTTTTTTCATGATTATCATTTGTTAATTAAACGATTAATTTATTTCAATAGGAGGCAAAAATACATCAGAAATGGATTCAAAATCCAACTATCTTAGGAATAAACCAAACTATTTCAAGAGCTGGCTTAAACAAGCCTGTACCTTGTCTGCATCCATTTTACTTTGAATAATGTTCATTTGTTCTGCAATTTGGCTCGTACACAAATTCCCAATACTTCCTTCATGCGTATGTTTCACTTCTGTGGTATACGCAAATTTTCCTGCTTCAATGTCCAAACCTATTTTCTTATAGGCATCTCTAAATGGCATGCCTGCATTTACCAATTTGTTTACTTCCTCCACGCTAAATAAATATTGGTATTTAGTATCCCCTAATAAATCTTTTTTAACCTCCATATTTTCAATCATCAAAGAAGCCATCTCTATACAATTTTTAAGTTGGCTGAAGGCAGGGAATAGATGTTCTTTCAAAAGTTGCAAATCACGATGATACCCTGATGGCAAATTGGTCGTCATCAGCATGATCTCATTGGGCAATGCTTTAATCCGATTGCAATAAGAACGAATTAACTCAAACACATCCGGATTTTTTTTATGCGGCATGATACTCGAGCCCGTAGTTAAGGTATCAGGAAACTGAATAAATCCAAAATTTTGATTCATAAACAAACAGGCATCCATGCTTAATTTAGCTAAAGTGTCTGCAATATTTGCCATGGCCATCGCAGTAATTCTTTCCGCTTTGCCCCTGCCCATTTGCGCATAAACTACATTAAAGTTTAAGGATTCAAATCCTAATAATTCTGTAGTTCTTGTACGATTAATGGGGAAGGAAGAGCCATAACCTGCAGCAGAACCTAATGGGTTTTTGTTAACTACATTATAGGCCGCATGCAGCATGGTCATATCATCCACCAAACTTTCCGCATAAGCACCTAGCCAAAGTCCAAAGGAGGATGGCATCGCTAATTGCAAATGCGTATAACCAGGCAATAAATCATTTTTATGTGCTTCGCTTTTGGTTTGTAATAACTTGAAAAAATCGTTGACCGATGTGCTTAATTGAATTAATTCCGCACGAAGAAATAGTTTAATGTCAACTAAAACTTGGTCATTTCTACTTCTAGCACTATGAATTTTTTTTCCAATATCTCCCAACTTCGAAGTCAATAATATTTCCACCTGAGAATGAATATCTTCAACACCTTGTGCTAATGTAAATTTTCCATCTTGAATGCTTTGATATATTTCAACAAGCGCTTTTTTTAATTGTACCAATTCATCTGCTGTTAATAAACCAACTTCCGATAACATGGTAATATGTGCGATTGAACCGAGTACATCATAGGATGCCAAGTATTGATCCATCGCTTGATCATTACCAATGGTAAATTTTTCAACCGCAGATGCGACTTCATTATTTTTTTGCCAAAGTTTACTCATGGTTGAAAATTGTTGAAAGTAATTGAATATAAGTGGTTACCCCTTCTTTGATTTCATTCGTATATATAAATTCATCTGCAGTGTGACTTCTTGCAGAATCGCCGGGGCCCATTTTTAAGGTTGGGAAAGGCATCAAGGCTTTATCCGAAGTAGTGACTGAGCCATAATAACCTTTGCCTAGCGCCAACCCTGCTTTGATGATCACATGATCCAAGGCGATACCTGAGGATCTCATCCGTAAACTTCTTGGGGTAACTTCCGATTTTACATGCTGCCCAATCGTCGCTAATACTTCTTCAAAAGTATACAATTCATTTACACGCACATCCACCACCATCTTACAATTCGATGGCACCACATTATGCTGTTTATTATCTGTTTCAATAACGGTTGCAGTCATTTTTACTTGTCCTAGTAATTCTGAAACTTTGTCAAATTGGTAATTTCTAAACCATTCCAAATCAGTCAATATTTTATACAAAGCGTTTTCGCCTTCCTCCCTTGCCGCATGCCCTGCTTTGCCGGTAGCAATCACATCTAATACCATCAGTCCGCGTTCAGCAATGGCAAGCTCCAATTTAGTAGGCTCTCCTACAATTCCAAATTCAATTTTCGGCAATTGGGGTAAAACCAATTCAATACCATCATGTCCCGAAATTTCTTCCTCTGCGGATGCAACAAAAATAATATTGTAGGGTAAGTTTTCTTTTTCATAGAAATATAAAAAGGTAGCCAACAAGCTAACCAAACAACCGCCGGCATCATTACTTCCTAAACCAAATAGTTTTCCTTCCTTTTCAAAAGGGTCAAATGGATCAATGGTATATCCTTTATTTGGTTTAACCGTGTCATGATGTGAATTCAATAATAAAGAAGGCTTGTTACTATCAAAATGTAAATTAGTCGCCCAAATATTATTGATTAATCTTTCCGTTTTAATTTTTCGCGCCGCAAAAAAATCAATTAAAATAGCTGCAGTCTTATCCTCTTCCTTACTGAAAGACGGAATGGCTATTAATGATTTTAATAAATCAATAGCGTCCGTTTGAAGCCTATTGATTAATTCATTATCCAGCGATATGTTATTATTAAGTGACATTAGTTCGTTATTGTAGTACCTGCTGTACCATTCATTAATTCAAATAGTTTTTCCGCCTTCCCAATGATAACCGATTGTACACCCCCATGTAAAGCTAAAAAAGCATTATCAATTTTAGGTATCATCCCTTCAAAAATGACATTTTCTTTTTTAAGTTGGCTATAAGTTAGGTTATTAATAGATGAAATTACAGAACCTTCATTAGTAACATCTCTTAACACCCCTTCTTTTTCAAATCCATATACTAGATGAACCTTGTAAGTGTCCGACATGGCAGTCGCAATAGTTTGCGCAATGGTATCCGCATTGGTATTCAATAACTGACCAGCCCCGTCATGGGTAATGGGTGCAATAACCAACCTTGTATTATTCAATAATTGTTGGTGAATAAATCCAGTATTTACTTCATCAATATCCCCTACAAATCCAAAATCAATATTGGCATCAATACGCTTATGCGCTTTTATCAAATTACCATCAACACCAGAAAGTCCAATTGCATTTACATGCATCGCTTGCAGTTGTGCGATTATATTTTTGTTAATGTAACCTGCATAAACCATAGTTACAATTTTCAAAGTTTCCCCGTCTGTAATTCTTCTACCTTCTACCATGGTTTGCGACACCCCTAAAGTTCTGGCCAAGCTAGTAGCCAATTTTCCACCGCCATGCACTAAAATAGCCTGGCCTTCTATTGTAGAGAAAGCAGTAAGGAAATTTGTTAACAATGCTGAATTGTCAACAACATTACCTCCTATTTTAATGACATATAATTTTTCCATAAAATACTTTCCTACTTTTATTTGTTTGTGGCCAATAATATTTCCGATAACACCGCTTGTGCTGCCCAAACTCTATTGGAAGCTTCTTTGGTCACTAAACTATTTGCACCATCTAATATTTCGTCACTTAACTCCACATTTCTTCTAACAGGCAAACAATGCATCACTTTTGCATGATTAGACACTGCTAATTTTGCATTCGTTAACATCCAATTTGCATCAGTGCATAGTACTTTACCATAATCTTGATAGCTACTCCAGTTTTTTACATATACAAAGTCAGCATCTTTTAATGCTTCGTCTTGATCATGTGTTATAGTAGCACCGTTCGTATACTCTTCAGCCAATTCATACCCTTCGGGATGCGTAATCACAAAATTGGCCTCACCCCATGCATTCACCCACTCACTAAAACTATTAGCTACGCATTGAGGTATCGACTTTATATGTGGTGCCCAGGTTAACACAACTTTCGGTTTTTTATTTGTAAATGTGCCGCTCAAATTCATCGACTCTTGCATCGTTATCATATCTGTCAAAGATTGAAGTGGGTGCAAGGTGGCACTCTCTAAACTTACAACAGGAATGCCTGCATATTTAATAAATTGATGAATAATATGCTCACTATAATCAGCTGACTTATCCTGCAAACTAGGAAAAGTACGAATGCAAAGAATGTTAAAATAATTGCCCAATACGGGTGCTGCATCTTTAATGTGTTCTACGGTTGTTCCATTCATAACAGCACCTTCACTAAACTCTAAAGCCCAACCTTCCTTATCAACATTAAAAAGAATAGGTTCCATACCTAAATTTTGCGCTGCTACTTGTGTACTTAATCTTGTTCTTAAGCTTGGATTAAAAAAAAGTAAGCCAATGCGTTTATGGGCACCTAAATTTTTATCCAACAAAGGTTGTTCTTTATAGGATAATGCCTTTTTTACCAAAGCATTAATATTAGCCACATCCTTTACTGAAATAAACTGTTTCATGCGCTTAGTCTTTCTTTTGCTTCAATACTTGAATTGCATTATTCAAGCCGGTTAAAAATAAATTGATATCCTCCATGCTTATTGCTAAGGAAGGCAATAGTCTTATTACATTTGGTTTTGCTTCCCCTGTAAATATTTTTAAATCATTCAATAATACCTTGCGCAGCTCATCTAGTCCCGCTTCCATTTCAAAACCAATCATTAAGCCGCGGCCTCTAACTGCTTTAACCCCTTCCGTATTTTTTAATGCATTGATTAAATAAGCCCCTTTGTCTTCGGCAGCTTTAATTAAATGATCCTGTTGCATCACCTCAATCACCGCAAGCGCGGCAGCACATGCTAATGGATTTCCGCCAAACGTCGTTCCCAACATACCAAACTTAGCTTGAATATGTGGCGCTATTAATATACCTCCAATGGGAAAACCATTACCCATGCCCTTTGCCATTGAATAAATATCTGCATTTACACCAGCACGATCATGCGCAAAAAATTGACCAGACCTGCCATAGCCACATTGTACACTATCCGCAATATAAACTGCACCAAAATCGTCACAACATTTTCTGATGGCCTGTAAAAATGCATCATCAGCTTCATATATCCCTGCAACACCTTGAATACCTTCAATAATTACCGCTGCAATGCTTGTTCCTTGTTCTGCAAAACATTTATGCAATGCCGTAATATCATTAAAAGGTAAAAAAACAATATTATCTGTTTCATTCACAGGCGCAACAATACTTGGATTATCAGTCGCAGCCACTGCTAATGAAGTACGACCATGAAACGCTTTTTTAAAGGCGACTATTTTTTTTCTGCCAGTATGAAAGGAGGCTAATTTTAATGCATTCTCATTTGCTTCTGCACCACTATTACATAGGAATAATTGAAAATCCTTTTTCCCACTAATGTTATTCAATGCAGTTGCCAATTCTTCCTGAATGGGCATCACGACCGAATTTGAATAAAAAGCAATCGCATGCAACTGATCCTCAATGCGCTTCACCCAATGAGGTTGTGTATGCCCAATGCTTATGACCGCATGTCCTCCATACATGTCTAAATATTCTTGTCCCTTGTCATCCCATACGCGGCTGCCTGCAGCTTTTGTAATAGCGATGGGGTTTAAAGGATACACGTTAAATAAAGACATACTATTAAATTTTATTGTGAAAAAACAGCTATTGCGTACTATGAAATTTAGCTGTGATCATTTATTTATCTTGTTATTAAAAATAATTTGCTTTTAATTGTAAGCCCGCAGCTTCATCGATTCCGAAAATCAAATTCATATTTTGCACCGCTTGACCTACCGCCCCTTTTAATAAATTGTCAACCACTGAATGAATGGCAATTTTATTTCCTTGTTTTTCAATATGAATGATGCACTTATTGGTATTGACGACTTGTTTTATATCGATATTGTTTTTTGACACATGCGTAAATGCGTGACCTTCATAGTAAGCATTATACAAATCATAGAGTGCTTCCAAACTTAAATCAGCACTTACCACCGATGTTACAAAAATGCCTCTTGTAAAATCGCCTCTCCAAGGAACAAAATTTACTTCCGCATTTTGATTGCCTTGCAATTGTGCCAAACTTTGAACAATTTCGTTCAAATGCTGATGCTGTAAAGTTTTGTAGGCTTGAATATTATTGGCCCTCCAACTAAAATGACTGGTATTAGATAAACCTTGTCCTGCACCAGTGGAACCAGTGATACCTGTTGTATAAACCTCCTTTAATAAACCTTTTGCAGCCAATGGCAATAAACCTAATTGTATAGCAGTAGCAAAACATCCAGGATTTGCAATATTGGTGGCCGACTTAATTGCTTCTCTTTGTAATTCAGGTAAGCCATATACAAAGTTTCTATTCCCAATGACTGCAGAACCAGCTAATCTAAAATCTTGTGAAAGATCAATAATTTTTATACTTGCTTTTATTTCATTGGCAGTTAAAAACTTACTTGCATCTCCATGTCCTACACATAAATACAATACATCAATATTCTGATCCAATGTGTTTGTAAATTTCAAAGAGGTATCGCCCAATAAATCAGCATGCACCTTACTCACTAATTCGCCAGCGCTGCTTGTGCTATGCACAAAAGAAATATGCGCATTTGGATGTCGCAACAATACACGTAGTAATTCACCGCCTGTATAACCTGCACCACCAACAATACCAATATTTATTTTTTGCATTTGATTCATTTTATAATTCTGTCAATAATAAATTACTTTTTAGCTTCTTCTTTAACGTGATGAAAAATGGCAGTTTGGTTACCAAATATTTTGGTGAACCCTCTAACATCTGCACCCGTCCAACCTGTATTCATTTCGCCATACTTGCCAAACTTCGCACTCATTAAATCGTTCGCCGATTCAATACCAATGATTTGAAAACGATAGGGATGTAAATGAATAAACACTTCCCCTGTTACTTGTGCTTGTGAATTATTTAAGTAGGCTTCAATATCACGCATCACTGGATCTAATATTTGACCCTCATGCAACCAGTTGCCATAAAACTGTGCCAACTGATCCTTCCATGACAATTGCCATTTGGTTAACACATGTTTTTCTAGCGCATGGTGCGCTTTTAAAATAACCATGGGTGCCGCAGCTTCAAATCCAACCCTACCTTTAATACCAATGATAGTATCCCCCACATGTATATCACGACCAATACCATAAGCACCCGCTATCGTTTGAATATATTGAATCGCCTCAGTAGGATGTGCGAAAGATTGACCATTAACTTTATTAATTTCTCCATGCGCAAAACCGATGACCATTTCCTCCGAAGCGCCTTCCTTGGTCATTTGTGTTGGCCATGCACTTTCTGGCAACATTCCTTTTGAGTTCAGGGTTTCCTTTCCACCAACACTGGTACCCCACAAGCCCTTATTGATGGAATACGCCGCTTTCTCAAAATTCATTTCCACCCCCTTCGCTTTTAAGTATTCAATCTCTGCTTCTCTACTTAATTGTAAATCACGAATAGGTGTTAAAATTTCAACACCTGGAATCATAATATTAAAAATCATATCAAATCGAACCTGGTCATTACCCGCACCTGTACTTCCGTGTGCGACTAATTTAGCACCCACTTTTTTTA
This sequence comes from uncultured Bacteroidota bacterium, assembly GCA_903953815.1. GTDB lineage: Bacteria > Bacteroidota > Bacteroidia > Chitinophagales > Chitinophagaceae > Sediminibacterium. The sequence continues at coordinate 12,175 of CAJBLA010000246.1, forward strand.
CATGTTCCGCAATGTGCAAAGCTTGACTTAATCTTTCGGCACTTACACTCAAAGGATAGGTATTATTTTTTAAAATGTTCCCATAAATCAAGTATTTAACAATACTATCATAATAACCTTTTACTGCATTAACAGTAGTATGTGTTTTTACGCCCAATGCATAGGCATGTGCTTCTACTTTTTTTAATTCTTCCTCAGAAAAACCACCCGTATTTACAATCACACTATGCACTTCCAATCCTTTTTCAAGGGTTAAGTATTTAACACAATACGTAGTGTCTAATCCGCCACTAAATCCTACGACAACTTTTTCCATAATAATTATTTTTTTCTAAGCCAGCTTATGAATTTACTGTTATTGATTTTCATAAATAAATTGGCATCTTCATTTTTATCCGAAATCTCCACAATCGCTTCTTGTTGGTTTGTATCCTGTTTAGGTTCATATAGCATAGCCGTACACATACAATTTTTTCGATCCTTACTCATTAAAATATCATAATTCACACAGCTTTTACAGCCTGCCCAAAATTCTTCATCATCTGTTAATTCGCTATATGTCACTGGCTCATATCCCAACTCGCTATTTATTTTCATCACTGCTAAACCAGTCGTTAATCCAAAAAGTTTTGAATTTGGATACTTGTCTCTCGAGAGTTGAAAAATGGTATGTTTAATTTTTTTCGCAATCCCAGTTTTTCGATACGCAGGGGCAACGATTAAACCACTATTCGCTACAAATTGACCATGTTGCCAGGCTTCAATATAACAAAAGCCCACCCATTCTCCATTAGCCGTAACCGCGATAACCGCTTTCCCTTCCTGAATTTTTTGGGATACATATTCCGGGCTTCTTTTGGCAATACCTGTGCCACGTGCTTTAGCTGAAGATGCCATTTCGTCGGTGATGTTTGTAGC
>CAJBLA010000247.1 GCA_903953815.1 uncultured Bacteroidota bacterium
CTATATTGGGCATAAAAAGCTTCATTTTCTATGTTTACCCAATTATGACTAAAGCTAAGCGCATGGGCATTTTGAATGCTTTCAATTTTGTAATTTCCGGATTTTGGAACGAGTTGGTACTCGAATTCACTTTTTTCGGGGAATAACTGCCAGCTGGCTAAAAAATTATATGCTTGAACCATACATTATATAACAAAAATAAGTGCTAAAGGTTGAATTTAGACCCGCTGATTTTCAATTAATTTCAACAAAATCAGGCTTTTGAATGATCGTAGAATTGTATTTATATTTCAAATTGGTAATAAAACTAAAGTTCCATGGACTTACTTGTAAATCGGTTCGGGGTAGGTAAAAGCACTTGAACTCAATGGTCCCAAAAATGAGGTTTTCATTACGTATTCTGGTGCCAGTTCCTACTGCAGCAAATACCCCTCCATTCTTTTTTACTTCGTCAATTGCTTTTATATAAGTTAGATTGGCAAATACAAATGGGGAGGATTTAAATCCATAGATAGTTTTGGCACTGTATAAAACCGATTCCCAATTACCAGAAATACGTGTACCTCCTTTGATTTGTTCTTTGTTTAATTGCGGTATGCCATAATTGCTATAAATCAACAATGCCTCGTTGTATTTATTTTGTAAAGTTTGTGCAATACTAATATTGAATAAATGTCGGTAGGGTGATCCATTTTCGAAATATTTTAATTTGCCTATTATTTCCAAGCTAGTTAAAAATCTAAAATCCTGGTATTTTTTTTCGGCATAGCTACTCCCTATATTGATATTTAAATGTGAATAATTGCCTGAGGGGTGCAAGGCATATTTTTCATATTTAACACCTGCGTAGGATATGCTATTAATTTCTCTGTAGTAATTCCCCAAAGTTAAACTCAAGGATTGTCCAATAGGTAAATCCTCATTACGTCCAAAGCCATATAAATACTTTGTCCGTATAATATTTTGATTGAATACCGTGATTGATAAAAAATTAGCATTTATATTTCGATAATTTTTATCCAATTGTGCAAGGAAGTTAATAGGGCGGATTTGGAAGCTGTTTTCAAGATGACGTAACTGTATTATATGTCGTCGATTAATTTTATTAAACTTGGTTTTAAAAAAAAGTTGGTATCCAAGCCAAAAATCCTTTGTATCGTAGTGGTAATTTAATTTACTATTAAATAAACTATCACTCCATTTGCTAGGGTAGGCGTTTGTGTTTTTTAATTCCATTAATTCAAATCCACCGGTCCAGCTACTTAATGGGTGCAAAAAAGGGAGCTCTCCTGAAATGTATTTATTCATCGCCGATCTTGATCCATCTGAAATGCTATTTGTATAGTCATTGATTCCTGCATTCATATTAATAAAACTTCTAAAAAGATTTCTTAGTCGTAAGTCATATCCGAATGCAGGTTTTGGTATTCGAGTATTGTCAAAATTATGATTAATTTTTATTGCATTGCCTGTTCCAAATAAATTTTCATCACTCAATGAAGCATCAAATGAATTTTTATTTTTTAAATTTAAATTTCCCCCTAATGGGAATATGTCCTTGGTGATAATAAATAAGTCTATTTTATTCGTGTCATATCTTACAGGAATTGCGATAATTCTTGCATCTTGAATGAAAGAGAGATCTCTTAACCATTTTTCATTATAGGCAATAATCGTAGGATTGAGTAAATCGTTGGGTTTAAAGAATAAGTTTTTTCTAATCGTGTTGTCCGATAAGCTTTTATGAAGCTTATTGGCAATGATTGTAAAGTTGTCCTTTTTATTTAATTGAGCAAGGTTGATATTGGTGGAGAAATTATGTTGTTCAATAATGATATTATTGATTTGCTTCCCAATATATTTTGACAATAATTCAATATTATTTGCAATTACATCTCTGTTGGTATCGGTCATCGATGCTGCATTGCCTGTAATACTTTTTAAAATTTTTAGCTTTAGTGATATTTTGTTTTTGTCAGTCGTATTTTGTTTCGGGATACTATCTAATTGATTGTATTGAGCATGAAGGTTACATTGCGAAATAAGTAACGCCAGCCATAAAATAAATAATACCCTCATGTTGTTAATGTAAGCAGTTCAAATTTACTGAATATAACTAACAATAAGCCCCGTCCCCTCGAG
>CAJBLA010000248.1 GCA_903953815.1 uncultured Bacteroidota bacterium
ATGGATGCAACCCAAATCTGTTGCGACTAATTTGGTCAACATGCCTTCGACAAGTTATACCATCCAAGAACCTTTGGGTGTAGTTTGTATTATTGCACCTTGGAATTATCCATTTCAGTTATTATTTACACCATTAATTGGGGCTATTGCGGGCGGTAATTGTGCCGTATTAAAGCCAAGTGAATTTGCGCCAGCTACGGCAAAAGTGATGGCTAAAATAATAGCCGACTTATTCCCAAATAATTATATGCTTTATTTAGAAGGTGATGGCGCTACCGTATTGCCTCCCTTATTAACTGAGAATAGGTTTGATCATATTTTTTATACAGGAAGCACCGCGGTTGGAAAAATTATTTATAAATACGCTGCGGAAAAATTGGTACCCGTTACTTTAGAATTAGGCGGTAAAAGTCCGGCGGTGATTACTGCTGATGCAAATTTGAGAGTGGCTGCGCGTCGTTTGGCTAATCCTAAATTTTCAAATTGTGGCCAAATGTGTATTGCGCCCGACTATATTTTAGTACCCAGTGATCTAAAGGATAAATTAATTAAAGAATTAATTATTGCTATTCAATCATTTTATGGAGTAGATGCAGAAGCGTCAGAACATTATGGTAAAATCATCAATGACAAACAATGGTTGCGGATTACTAGTTATTTGTCAGAAGGGGAGATTGTTTATGGCGGAAAATCCAATAGAGAAAAATTATTTATTGAACCAACTATTATGACTGGGGTTCATGCCGATGCAAAAATTATGCAGGATGAAATTTTTGGCCCCATCCTTCCGATTCTTACTTACACCTCCAAAGAAGAAGCATTGGCCATCATACACAAAAATCCAAATCCATTGGCATTTTATGTTTTCACTGAAAACAAAACTGATGAACAATATTGGTTAACGAATGTACCCTCTGGAGGTGCCTGTGTAAATAATGCCACTATGCATATTACCAATCATGATTTACCTTTTGGTGGACGCGGTTACAGTGGCACTGGCGGTTATCATGGCAAGTTAAGTTTTGACACATTTACGCATACGAAGTCGGTTTTAAAAACCCCCACTTGGATTGACCCTAGTTTTAAATATCCGCCCTATAAAGGCAAGGCCTGGCTGTTGAAAAGATTGATTGGATAAAGAGTACTAAAAATAAAATTGCGATTCTGCCCATCAAAATTGAATTATAATTGAAGACTAAAAAACATATCATGATAAAAGTTGCCATTGCTCTTGGAATATTAGTATCTGCTGCTGTTTTGATGAAGAAAAAGGATATGTCTTATCGACAATCAATTTTAAAATCCATTTACCCAATGATAATGTGGTCAACGAATTCGAATGGTAAAAAGCAATTATTAGAAAATAAAAATGGCGCTACACCTTCAATGTCATTTTATGATTTAACCATGAACGCTATAGACGGAACCCCTTTTACTTTTTCGAACCTAAAGGGCAAAAAAATATTGATTGTAAATACGGCCAGTGATTGCGGATATACTGGTCAATATGAAGCACTTGAACAATTGCAGCAAAAATACAAGGATCAATTAGTAGTGCTAGGTTTCCCGGCGAATGATTTTAAGGGACAAGAAAAAAGCGACAATCAAAATATTGCTGCTTTCTGCAAAAAAAATTATGGGGTTAGTTTTCCTTTAATGGAGAAGTCAATAGTGATTAAAAAAAACCAACAAAATTTAGTACATAAATGGTTGTCTGATTCATCATTAAATGGCTGGTGTAATCAAGAGCCTGCGTGGAATTTTTGTAAATACTTAATTAATGAAAAAGGGGTGTTGGTGAATTATTTTCCAATGACCATTGATCCATTAGATTCTTTAGTGATTGCTGCTATTGAGAAAAAATAATTATGCAATTATTGGTTTCAAAAAAAGTGACAGCGCGCTTAATTAAAATATACTAGCTCGTTTAATTGATAGGGCAGTGCTCGTGATAGTTTTCTAAAACTATATGTCCTGATTCAATGACCATGTCCTTGTATGTTTCTTTAATCTCATCCAAAATTGCTTCCACTTCCTTTGGATCTGTGATACGCACTAATTTATTTCGGTACTCTTTTATATTAGGCAAGCCCCTTAAATAATTTGCATAATGTCGACGCATTTCATTGATGCCTGCAATGGGTCCTTTCCATTCCATTGATTTTATCAAATGTTTGCGTGCTACTTCCACCCGTTCTTCAATGGTAGGATCAGCGCGCTTGGTCCCTGTTTCAACGAAATGTTTAATTTCTCTAAATATCCAAGGATAACCAATAGCAGCACGGCCAATCATAATACCATCCACGCCATATCTGTTTTTATATGCTAAAGCTTTCTCGGGGGAGTTAATATCACCATTCCCGAAAATGGGTATATGAATGCGCGGATCATTTTTTATTTCACCAATCAAAGTCCAATCCGCTTCTCCTTTATACATTTGTGTACGCGTGCGACCATGTATCGCTAACGCCTTAATGCCAACATCCTGCAATCGCAAAGCAACTTCATGTATATTTCTTGAATTATCATCCCAGCCCAATCTTGTTTTTACAGTAACAGGTAGGTTGGTACTTTTAACGACTGCTTCAGTAAGTCGCACCATTAAATCCAAATCCTTTAATACCCCTGCACCAGCCCCTTTGGTTACCACTTTTTTTACAGGGCAACCAAAATTAATATCAATTAAATCGGGATTGACCGTATCAACAATTTTGGTACACATGGCCATCGCTTCTTCATCACCCCCAAATATTTGAATACCGATAGGGCGTTCGTAATCATAAATATCTAGCTTTTGTCTGCTTTTAATTGCATCTCGGATTAAGCCCTCACTACTGATAAATTCAGTGTACATTAAGTCGGCGCCATTGTCCTTGCATACCGCTCTAAATGGAGGGTCGCTTACATCCTCCATGGGCGCAAGTAAAAGCGGGAAATCGGGTAATACTATCGGACCTATTTTAACCATATGAATTCATTATCTTGCATCCTAGTGGATACGATTGCAAATGTACCAATAAAATGCTTTTACATGTCAAGTTCAGAAACTTCCATATTTGAAATGAGCCCCGGGCTAAAAATGGCCCTCTTTATTGGCTTATCTGGAATTAGCCTGATTTTAGGTGGGATGATTAGTTTTTCTATTGCTGCTGTCCTATTGGATATACCTTTTAGTGGATTACAATCTGCTTTATTACAACCTAAAAATGCATCCATTGCACAGTTTGCAAATGCGTTGGCCTCTATTATTGCATTTGGTTTACCTGGAATTGCAGTTGCCTTTTTTAGTAAGAATAAACTAGTATCAGAATTAGGTTTTGCACGCATTAAAAATTGGAACCAAATTGGACTAGTTACATTAATAGCCATCACTGGTTTGTTTTTAAGTGGGGCTTTAGGCGATTTGACCGAAAGAATTCCGACCCCCATTGCTTTAAAAAATTGGGCAACGCAAATGGAAGACCAATATAAAAAAGCGTTGTATGCCATGACGCAAATGAAATCGGTGCTTGATTTATTGTTTGCCATCATTGCAGTAGCGGTGGTGCCTGCTATTGTGGAAGAATTATTTTTTAGGGCAAGCTTACAAAAAATACTAATGGACTGGACGGGGAAACCTTATCTAGCAATTATAGTAACTGCAGTGATATTTAGCGCCTTTCATTTTTCCTATTTTGGTTTTTTATCCCGTATGTCATTAGGAATTATTTTGGGTATTATTTACTTCTACACAAAAACTATTTGGCTACCCATGTTAATGCATTTCATCAATAATGGCATAGGCATAACCACTTTGTATTTTGTACGAGACAATCCTAAAAAAATGGACGCAGTCATTGATGGTAATCTTCCATTTTATTGGGTGGTGGTTGCCTTATTTGTCATTATCATATTGTGTAAAAAATTAAAAGAAACAAGCACGCATGTCCAATTGGAAAAAAGTATTTAGTAGTAGTCAATTAGCTATAGCATCGATGGTTTCGGGTATTTTGATGGAACAAAAAATTCAAACAAATGTGTTAAACAAGATTGATTCTTCTTATGTTTTTTTAGGAGAGGTGGAGGTGTATGTAGCAGCAGCTGATTACGAAAATGCCATGCGCATTGTTAAAGATTTTCAATTATAATTTTTTTATAAATTTACATTTCAATACCAAAGCGAGCAGCTTTGTATTCCTTAAACATTAAAAATAAAAATTTATGGCACTTAATTTTTCAGTTTTAAAAGTAAGGACTATTTCAGCAGTTATTTTTGCAGCAATTATGATTGGCGGAATTTTATGGAATCAGTGGTCCTTTTTTGCTTTATTTACAATTATACAATTGGGTTGTTTATTTGAATATCAAAAATTAATGCGCATCATTTTCCCCGAATATGCTTTAATTAATAAGTTACATCAATGGGGTGTTTTAGTACTGGGGGTGTTCACCACTGTTGTGTTAGCATCATTACCCTATGCCTTCAAAGGAGTGCCTTTAACAAATTATGCTACTTATGGTATCATTGGTGTTGCAGTTATTATTTTACTTGCAGATCTTGTTTCAAAGAAAATAAATTTTAAAGCGCTTCTGGTATCTGCTGTAGGAATTATATATATATCCATGGGCTTATCTTTAATTTTTCAATTAAGGGCGTTGATGAGCAATACTTTTGTTGGCGATATTGGTTATACGATTCCGCTTGTTTTAATTGTATCCATTTGGGTCAATGATACTGCAGCTTATTTGGTGGGTTCGTTGATTGGTCGCAGGCCACTGTCAAGCATTTCGCCAAATAAAACTTGGGAAGGGACGATTGCAGGAATCCTTATTTCAGTTTTATTGGTCACTAAAATTATGGGTCAATATATCCCACTCAGTGAAAAATCTATTTTCTTAATAAGTATTGTTGCTGCTATTGCAGGTACTTTTGGCGACCTAGTGGAGAGTAAATTAAAAAGAGTAGCAGGCGTTAAGGATAGCGGTACTATGATGCCTGGTCATGGTGGTTTTTTAGACCGATTTGATTCTATATTATTGGCTACGCCCTTTGTTTGGTTATTGATTCAACTTGTGTATTAATGTTTTACATTTGTACTTTAATAAAATAAGAAATATGACTATTCACAAGGAAGGCGGTGTAACCATTTCATTGACAGCAGTATTGGTGAGTTTATTAAACTTGGCCAATTTTTCCTATTTATTTCCAATAAGTGTTGTGGCCGCATGGATGGTATTTGTCATTACTGTTGCGTTTTTCTTGTTTATCGTTTCTTTTTTTAGAATGCCCAATCGCATATTGACTATAAATGATTCAGCGATTGTAGCTCCTGCGGATGGAAAAGTGGTAGTAATTGAAGAAGTACAACCCGATGAATACTATACGGAGAAACGAATTCAAATAAGTGTTTTTATGAGCCCGGCGAATGTGCATGTGAATCGTTTGCCGATTGCAGGAAATATTGTTTATAACAAATACCATCCAGGAAAATTTTTGGTTGCATGGCATCCAAAGTCTTCTACTGATAATGAAAGATGGTCAGTGGTCATTGAAAATAGCAAAGGGAGTATTCTATGTAAGCAAATTGCTGGTGCTTTAGCTCGTCGTATTTGTAATTATAGTACCGTAGGCCAAAAATTTAATCAATGCGATGAATATGGCTTTATTAAATTTGGAAGTCGCGTTGATTTATTATTACCTGTGGGTGCCAAAATACATACCAAAATTGATGATGTAGTCAAAGGTGGCGTAACCATTTTAGCCAGCTGGTAATTATAATAATGCCTCTAATTCCTTTAAGTGCGTAATTGTATAAGTAGCAGGGATAGTGGGTGCTGCATTTAAATGGTTTACAAACACGGTATCCATCCCTACATTAATACCCCCTTGAATATCAGCCGTTTCGTTGTCCCCAATCATGATACTCTCTGATAATGTCGCTTTGGCAGTTTTTAATGCGAATTCAAAAATTTCCTTATTGGGTTTTAAGCTATTACTTGTTTCTGAAGTAACTACTTCGGTAAAATAATGGGCAATATCTGCATTTTTTATCTTTTGCATTTGTACAGATTCAAACCCATTCGTAATCAAGTGCATTTTATAGTCCTTTTCCTTTAAGTAATTTAAAATTTCAATAGTATGCGGAAACAGTTTTTTCTTGGTGGGCAAGATTTGTAAAAATTCAAGTGACATATCCTTTGATAACTGCTCGTTTGCAATTTTAAAATCTAATAAGCTTAAGTAAATACGCTTCCACCTTAATTCCTCCTGTTTGATAAAACCTTTGGCATACCTATCCCATAAACGATGATTGTGTGCCGTATAAATATTAAAAAAAGCGTCAAAATCAGTAATGCCTAATGCGGCTATATGATGGTTGCTATACAATTCCTGCATGGTCTCCTTTGAGTTTAACTCAAAATCCCATAAAGTGTGATCCAAGTCAAAAAATAAATCCTTATAAGCCATAGGGTATCGTTAAGAGTTGCTAAAATACAATTTTGCTTCCTATCTTTAAG
>CAJBLA010000249.1 GCA_903953815.1 uncultured Bacteroidota bacterium
AACTTTCTGATTTAACCACCAATGCACAAGAATCCTATTCTGGAATTAGAGTCATTAAATCATTTGTGCAAGAAAAAGCAATGTTGGGTTTTTTTAAAAAAAATAGTGAACTGTATCGTGAAAATGCAGTGAGCTTGGCAAAAGTGGAGGCGATTTACGCACCAACGATGGCTTTAATGATTGGTTTAAGTACATTAATTACTATTTACTTGGGTGGATTGCAAGCGCTGCAAGATCCCTCCAAAGTGGCTACTGTCATTGAGTTTGTGATATATATCAATATGCTTACATTCCCTGTAAGTGCTATTGGTTGGACGGCAAGTATGATTCAACGAGCTGCTGCGTCACAAAAAAGATTAAATGAATTTTTATCTATTCAACCAAATATTACCAATCCAATTTCACCTGTCATAACACCATTAAAAGGTGATATTGTTTTTAAGGATGTTTCATTGGTTTTCCCACATTCTAAAATTAAAGCATTGTCAGATTTTAATTTGAATATTAAATCTGGTCAAAAAGTTTTGATATTAGGTAAAACGGGTGCTGGAAAAACTACTATTGCGCAACTATTAACCAGAATGTATGAAACCTCCACCGGTCAAATTTTGATGGATGGGGTAGATGTAAATCAATATCAGGTGCAGCATTTGAGAAATGGAATTGGCTATGTGCAACAAGATGTATTTTTATTCAGTGATTCGATTCAAAATAATATTCAGTTTGGTTTAAAAGAAAAGGTATCCTATGAAAATTTAACGCATGCAGCTAAAACGGCACATGTATTAAATGAGATTAATAATTTGCCCAAACAATTTGATACTTTAGTAGGAGAACGTGGTACAACTTTAAGTGGTGGACAAAAACAAAGAGTGGCGATAGCTAGGGCACTAATAAAAAATCCATCCATTTTGATTTTAGATGATTGTTTAAGTGCAGTTGATGCAAATACCGAAAGAACTATTTTAGGGAATCTTGATTATTATATAAAAGATAAAACAACCCTTTTTATTACGCACCGTATTTTCTACAATTTCAATTTTGACCTCATCATCTATCTACAGGAGGGTAAAATTGCCGAACAGGGCACCCATGATAGCTTGTTAGCTAAAAATGGCCTTTATGCTGAATTGTATAGGGCCCAACAATCCTTAGACGAAAATTAATGTAGTCAAAAATCCTAGATTACTGCTTTTCCCCAAAGAATATAAAAGGGATATTTTTTTTGATTTTTAGTAACATTTATATATTTTTAGTTATAATTCAATGTAACTATGGAGCAAGAGAATTTCGACAACAGTAATGAGCGACCAATTGAAAGTGTTTATAGTACGCGTATTCGTGCTGGAAAAAGACGCACTTATTTTTTTGACGTAAGAGCCACCCGTTCAAATGATTATTTTTTAACCATTACGGAGAGCAGAAAACGTTTTGACAATAATGGGTATGATCGCCATAAAATTTTCATTTACAAAGAAGATTTTAATAAGTTTATCAAGGCAGTGACTGAAGCCATGGATTTTGTTAAGACAGAATTAATGCCTGATTTTGATTTTGATGCTTTTAATCATGAAGAAGATCCGAATGCACCAGACCAAGGCCCAAGATATACTGCACCACAGGAAGTTTCAGATAGTTCAGCACAAGTTGCTCCGGCTACATCACCTGCAACTCCTGCAGAAGTAAATCCAATTGTGGCTGATACAACTGAAGTTGAAATTGATCCTGCATCAATAACTGAAAAAAAGCCATTAGAAGCAAGAGATACACCTGCTAGTCAGGGCGATAATATGAGTCAAGAAGAGGTTGAAAAATGGTAATCCGCTATTACTTTATGTAATGCGATTATAAGTTTTTAATCATCCAAATATCACATCCATCATGTCCACTATTACCAAGTGCATGATGGATTTTTTTAAAACCAACATTTTCATAAATACTGACTGCTTTGGAAAGTTCAGGCATGGATTCTAAATATACTTGCGCATAACCATTTTCCTTGGCCCATTGCATTGATTTTAATAATAGCTTTTTTCCTAAACCAATACCTCTTGCATCCTTGTGTAAATAGAGTTTTACTAATTCACAGGTTTTTTCTGGCAGGCCTTCTGTAGGGAAGATACCTGCGCCACCCACCAGCGTACCTTTTAATTCTGCTATGAAATAAATGGCGCCGGGTATTTGAAATAATTCAAATAAATGGTCTGTAGTTGTATCGTAATAAACAGTGCCTGGTTTATTTGCACCAAATTCAGTTAAAGCTGCTCGGATTACTTTCGCTATTGCTTCATTGTCATGAAGGGCAATGGTACGTATAATTAAATCGGGAATTAAGCTTGTGTTTTCCAATTTTTATATTGATTGATTAAACCATTGGTGGAGCTATCGTGATTGTCCACTTTATTGTTGTCAGTTAATTCTGGCAATATTTTATTAGCCAATTGTTTTCCTAATTCAACGCCCCATTGGTCATAACTAAATATATTCCAAATAACTCCTTGCGTAAATATTTTATGTTCATAAGTGGCTATTAAAAAACCTAAGGTTTCCGGGGTAATTTTTTTCACTAAAAAAGAATTTGTTGGTTTATTTCCTGCAAATACTTTAAAAGGAGTTAATGTTTCAATTTCCTTAGCAGTTTTTTTTCTTTGTTTTAATTCTGCAACTACTTCAGCATTTGTTTTTCCATTTAATAATGCTTCTGTTTGAGCAAAATAATTACTTAATAATTTGTCATGATGATCACCGATAGGGTTATGACTAATCGCTGGTGCAATAAAATCACATGGGATAACTAAGGTACCTTGGTGTATTAATTGATAAAATGCATGCTGTCCATTGGTGCCTGGTTCTCCCCAAATCACTGGGCCAGTGGTATAATTCACAGCCGTTCCATTACGATCAATAAACTTGCCATTACTTTCCATATTACCTTGTTGAAAGTAAGCAGCAAATCGATGCATGTATTGGTCATAAGGGAGTATAGCTTCACTTTGAGATCCAAAAAAATTAGTATACCATATTCCCAATAATGCCATAATCACTGGTATATTTTTTTCAATCGCTTCATTTTTAAAATGAAGATCGGCCTGGTGTGCGCCTTTTAATAATTTTTCAAAGTTTTCGTATCCAATAGTTAATGCAATGGAAAGTCCAATGGCACTCCATAAGGAATATCTTCCACCCACCCAATCCCAAAACTCAAACATATTTTTACTACTAATGCCAAAAGCATTTACTGCTTTTTCATTCGTAGATAAGGCCACAAAATGGGTAGCGATATGTTTTTCATCTATGGCTTTTTCTAAGAACCAAGCACGTGCAGTATGTGCATTGGTCATGGTTTCCTGGGTAGTAAATGTTTTGGAAGCAATCAAGAATAAGGTTTCTTCGGCATTCACTTTTTTTAAGGTCTCTGCGATATGTGTACCATCCACATTACTTACAAAATATATTTGTATCCCATCTACCCAATAAGGTTTCAACGCTTCAGTCACCATCACTGGGCCTAAATCACTGCCACCAATACCTATATTAACAATCGTGGTAATTTTTTTTCCTGTATATCCTTGGTGTGTGCCATCATGAATGTTGTCACAAAATGTTTTCATTTGTTTCTGCACACGTAAAATTTCAGGCATCACATCCTGCTCATCCACCATAACAGGGGAACCACTAAAATTTCTTAAGGCGGTATGTAAAACTGCTCTTTGTTCGGTTTCATTAATGGCCTTTCCCTCAAATTGCGCTGCAATTGCTTTTGGCAATCCACATTCATTCGCCAATTGAAATAATAATTGTAGTGTTTTATCAGTTACAATATTCTTTGAGTAATCAAATAATATATCTGCAGTGGTAATGGAGTATTGATTAAAGCGGGTAGGGTCGGAAGCAAACAAATCT
>CAJBLA010000250.1 GCA_903953815.1 uncultured Bacteroidota bacterium
ACTTACGCTGATGGAAACATTTGCAGTACGACCACCTGATAAAGTCCACTCTTTTTTAATCGCAATATCTGAATCAAAATAAGGAAGATTATACCCTTGTGCAGTGGATTGTGGTCCGCCACCGAATCCACCACCACCAAATCCGCGACCTGATCCCCCTGCACTGCCACCTGGAGGTAAAATTGTTTTGGCTTGGTACTGACCGCTTACTTGAATAGAATAGCCTTTGGGTAATTTAAAGTTATGGTTCATCTTACTAAACCAACTTACTAAATCGTTATTTACATTTTGTCCAGGGATGGTTGCTTGTATGGAAGAATTAAATAAATTAAAACTCAAGTTAACGTCCCACCATTTGTTAATCGTTGTTTTATTGCTTAGCTCAAGACCATAAGTGATGGCGGTGTTTGCGTTAATATAGGAGCTATAATAGGCGCTATCATTTGTAATGGGATTGATTGCCTTATACACATAATTCGAGATTAAGTTAGTGCTGTATTTGTAATATACATTGGCTAAAAAATTGGATCCTTTTTGGTAAGCATTATTATAGCCAAACTCAAATGAATGGGTGAATTGGGGCGATAAATTTGGATTACCTACACTAATATTTTGTGGATCACTATAGTCTGGAAAAGGTTGTAATTGAAAAAAGTCAGGTGCGCTAATTCTTTTTGAATAATTTAATTGCATGTCTGCTTTGTCATTTATTTTATAAGTAACAAATGCGCTTGGGAATAAAGAAACTGGAATTGAAATTTTCCTATTTAAGGAATCCTTGCCTGCAAAGTTTAACACATTAATTGTCATAGTTCGACTTTCGGCCCTTAATCCCAATTGGTAACTAAATTTATTTTTCTTGCCATTTAAATTTACATAAACAGCAGCTACATCTTCTCCGAATTTGAATTTATTACTGATGCTACCTAAATAGATATTATCTCTGAACTGATCTCTACTATTAAAATCACTGCGAACATTCAATCTAAATCCTGCTTCAAATTTAACTTCATTTTTAAACTCACGTGCGTAATCGAGATTAGTGGTATAAGTTGTTCTGTCGCCTATGCCATTACTTTGTTGGTTTAAAAAAGAGGAGTTTATTTTAGACCAAGTATCTAAGCTACTCCCATTATAATTAAAATCTGCTGTAATTTCATGTCCCCTTTCTGCAAATAAATGTTTAAAACTTATTTGGGCACCTTTATTTAAATAATTAAAGTCGGAACTGTTGTTCAATGTGTAACTTTTTTTCAAATTGCCAATTAAGGAGTCAATGACTTGATCCCCACTCGACAAGGAGCCACCCTGACTTATGGTTCCATACAAGGAGAAAGTATTTCTGTTGTCAGGTAAGTAGTCCAATCCACCACGATAAGTGTTAAAGGAGCCATTACTTTTGCCATCGTTGATGGTATTTGCAAATGTGGGAAGGGCGGTCCCTAAAATTTGACGATCATTGGTGGTATTACTTATGGATTTACGACCAAATGAATTCGCACTTAATGAAAAGTTTAATTTACTATCTCTAATATTTAAATCACCCCCGCCACTAAATTTTCCACGCATATCTATTCCAGTTCTTATCCCACCATTGTATCCATTTTTACGATTCTTTTTTAATACAATGTTTAATATACCTGCATTACCACCAGATGCATCATATTTTGCTGAAGGGTTAGTTATAATTTCTACTTTATCAATGATATCCGCTGGAATTTGATCCATGGTTAAAGTAGTAGGTCGATTGTCAATCAATAAGGTGGGGGTCGCGTTTCTTAAAGTAACATTTCCGTCAATATCCACGTTTAAATTTGGGATATTCTTCATTACTTCCACAGCAGTCTGACCACTGCTGACTATATTTTTATCTACATTAAATATTTTACGATCAATACCCATTTCAAATTGTGGGCGTGCGGAACTGGTTACTGTTACACTTTTCAAATCAGTTGGATCTTCTTCTAACTTAATATTACCTAAATCCTTATCCACCATCGACATCATTTGCTGCATGCTTTGTCCGCCACCCATTTTGATGTTAAAGCTTAAAGTGTTTTCTATTTTTTTATATCCAATTGCGGTGATGACTAATTTTAAATTACCCATCACTGGTAAATTTTCAAAACTGAAATCACCATTGGAAGCACTCAATTGGGTACCTAAAATAGTTTCACTTGTTTTTTTGGTAATTGGGTCATACTTGCTTCCTTTAATTTGAAGGGTAGCACCATCTATACCTTTTTTATTTGCATCCACAATTTTACCATAATATCTTCCCATGTTCATATTGCCTGCAGCCGCTTTTGGCGCTAAGTCGGTGGGTCTTTGTGCAGCGCTTATGAATTGGATAAAAATGAGAATAAATGCGATTGTTATTTTTTGTTTCATACTTATTGGATATGTATAGAGCCTTTGAGTTTATTTGATTTTGCAAATATCAGGCATAATATCTAAGGGTGGTATTCAGATATTATGAACGGCAATTAATTAATACAGTTTAAAAAGGAATTTGTTTAAAATGAATGTAAAAAGAGCACTATTAGGCCTCCCCAACAGATTCCTAGGATAAAAGCAGCCCATTGTATTGGTCTTATCGCTTTCATGACTATTGGCGCTAATGTATCAGCTAATTTAGTTGCCAATGATTTTGAAATATTCATTTTTGCATTTTGAGCAAATTGACCAATAAGCTGAGGGAAGATGCTGGCTAATTCTTCTAAAAAAACCGATTTAAGTTGGGTAACGGTTTTATCGCCTATAAACATAGACATCATAGGTAACTTGTCCTTAATGGTATGATTAAAGAAGAAATCGAGTTTTTCCTCCATTAATGGCTGCATTGCTTTGAAACTAGCTTCGCTCTCGGTTTCGTTGGGTATAACCAGTTCAACAGGGAATTGTTTGATTAAATGAGAAAGATTGGATTCCCATGAAAAACCGCCAATTTGTATTGCTTTTGTAG
Source organism: uncultured Bacteroidota bacterium (assembly GCA_903953815.1). Lineage (GTDB taxonomy): Bacteria > Bacteroidota > Bacteroidia > Chitinophagales > Chitinophagaceae > Sediminibacterium. The sequence continues at coordinate 2,966 of CAJBLA010000250.1, forward strand.
GGAAAAATAGACTTTTTGCCATTAACCAGATAATCAGCCAGCCAAATAAGCCAGTCAGCATGGGGAATAAAAATAGTTCCATAGAGCGGTGTTTAAAAGAAATCCTATTCTTAACAAGTATTTTGGTAAGAATAGGATTAAAAAAGGGGGAGAACGATGGGTCTCGAACCCACGGCCTACAGTGCCACAAACTGTCGCTCTAACCTACTGAGCTACGCCCTCCATTTGGGGGGCAAAAATAAGGTAATTTTAAGGACGAATAAAATTAGTTTTCGTGTTTTTATAATTTTATCACAAAAACGCGCCCTTTAACCAAATTAAACACTTTCAAACTCATTTTGCGCTATTTTTGAAAATATAGATGCGAAACATTATGACATATATAAAGCAAAATAAGTGGAAGGTATTCACAACAGTAATCATTATTGGCGCAGTTTTTTTTGCGTTTAAAACAACGGAAAAACAAAATGGGGAGTCGCCTGAAATCCGTCATCGTAAATTACTTTCCACCATTGGACATTTGTTAGAAACGGAACACTATAGTCCGCGAAAAATTGATGATGATTTTTCTAAAGATGTTTTTAAGGAATATTTGAAAGCCTTAGATCCAGAAAAAAATATTTTCTTACAATCTGATATCGATGCACTTCGTGTTTATGAAACTAAATTAGATGATGAAATTCATGGGGATGCTATTTTGTTTCAACCCGCAACAAGCGTAATTTATGAAAAGAGGGTGACTGAAGCGCGTAAGGTATTCGAAACAGTCATACAAACTCCATTTGATTTTTCTATAGATGATTCTGTTTTATTGGATGTTGACGTTAAGCTAGCACCTTTGAATGAAAATGATAGGAATACTTATTGGCATCAAATATTAAAGTATAAAACATTAGATAGGTTTGTTAATTTAACAGAGGAGCGTGAAAAAAATAAATCAAAAGAAAAATTTGTTGTTAAGGCCGACTCAACTTTGGAAAGAGAAGCACGTGCTTCTGTAAAGAAAGAATATTTAAAAAGATTTGAACGTTTAGAAAAAACATTTGACAAAGAAAAAAGGTTCGAACTTTTTTTAAATACCATCACGGGCTTAATGGATCCGCATACGGACTATATGGCCCCTGTTGAAAAGCGTTCATTTACTGAGCAAATGAGTGGTACTTTTTATGGCATTGGCGCACAATTAACCCAGGATGACAATGGTATAAAAATCGCGAGTATTCAGCCGGGTGGCGCAGCTTGGAAGTCAGGGCAGCTGGTGGTAAATGATGTAATTGTAAAGGTCGCACAAGGCGCAGACGAGCCTGTAGATGTTTCTGGTTATGAAACCACCGATGCAGTAAAATTAATTAGGGGGAATTTGGGTACCGAAGTTCGATTAACAATCCGCAAACCTGATGGGTCGTATAAGATAGTTGCATTGAAGCGGGAGAAGATTGTATTAGATGAGGGTTTTGCGCGCAGCGCGATCATTCAAAAAGGTGCTGATAAATACGGTTATATTTTATTACCTGATTTTTATGCCGATTTTGAGCGCGAAGATGGCGCGAGATGTGCAAGAGATGTAGCAAAGGAAATTGAAAAGTTGAAGGCGGAAAATGTAAAAGGAATTGCGATTGATGTTAGATACAATGGCGGTGGGTCATTATATGAAGTGGTTCAAATGGCAGGTTTGTTTATTGATCAAGGACCCATGGTTCAAATTAGAAATAAAGAAGGCAGGTCACAAACCTTATCAGACGAAGTGCCAGGCAGTATTTATAATGGTCCATTGGTGGTGATGGTGAATGAATTTAGTGCATCCGCAAGTGAAATTTTTGCCGGGGCTATACAAGATTATAAGCGAGGAATAATTATGGGCAGTACTTCCACTTATGGAAAGGGTACGGTTCAAAGAAATGTTCCTTTTGGAAAACCTTTAGATGATTTGGGAATTCAGACAGAATATGGTGCTGTTAAATTAACCTTCCAAAAATTTTATAGAGTGACTGGTAGTTCTACACAGCGCAAAGGAGTAGTGCCGGATGTGATATTGCCTGACGAATATGAATTTTTAAAGTATCGTGAAAAAGACAATGAATCTTCCTTGCCTTGGGATGAAATGTCACGTGCTAAATTTCAAGTTTGGCCTGGTAATGCCCCAATTGCAGCAATTGCAGCAAAAGTTAATGATAAAATTGCAAAAGACACTTCCATGATCGCGTTCAAAAAGACACTTGCTTGGGTTTCCACACAAATGGATCGTCCTGTTCACTTAAAATTGGATAAGTATATAGCTTTCCGTAAGCAATTACAAAGCACCATGATCCAAAATGATAATCGCTTAAAATTGAAAGATAGCATGCAGGTGATTGCGCTTAAAGCGGATTACAATAAGTTTTATAATAATCCCGATAAAACCAAACAGGATCGTTATCAAGCTTGGTTAAAAGTTATTGCGAAGGATGCGCAGATCAATGAAGCAAGTAAATTGTTGGGTGAATTTTCTGCACAAAATTGGGTAGCGAAAAAAACGAATTAATATAAAAGGGAATTATGAAAGTGGAAGCATTGGATAAAGTGAAAAGATGGCATGTAATTTATACGAAGTCAAAATGGGAGAAAAAGGTGGAAGGCTTGTTGTTAAATGCAAGTATAGAAAGCTGGTGTCCTGTTCAAAAAAAAGAAAGACAATGGTCGGATCGAAAAAAAATCATTGAAGAGCCTTTATTTAGATCTTACGTTTTTGTCAAAATAGATAAGGAAGAACATAGTAAAGTATTAGGCACCATTGGCGTAGTGAATTTTTTATATTTTGAAAAAAAGCCAGCTATCATAAGGGACAATGAGATTGAAACCATCAGAAAATATTTAGGATTGGCGAACGCATCAATTCAAGTGGTGAATATGACTAATTTGCCTGCGCAAACTAAAGTTTCAATTAATCAGGGCTTATTTATGGGCCAAAAAGGGGAAGTGATACGATCAGGTAAAAAAACGGTGTTTGTGCAATTGCAAAGCATTAATATGATGATGATGGTGGAATTTAAATTAGCTGAAATTTCAGTAGTTTAACAAATGCTCTTTTATTGCGTAGGTTAATTTATGTCAAGTTAAGACAAAGTCCAGTCGACTAATTGATTGCTCCATTCTTCCCGATAAGGAGTTTCAATACGAATATAATTATCGGTATATCCTTCCAGCATTAATTGGCTTGGATTTTCTTTTGTAGCTTTTGGTGACTCAAATAAAACTTTTCTAGTTTCCCCCAAATGCTGTGCAGTAAAATATTGTAATTTTTGGTAGGATAAATTCCTTAAAATTTTATTGCGCTCCTGTCTAACGGGAATAGGGACGACCGGCTTAATGGTCAAAGCCTTGGTGGCAGCGCGTTCGGAGTAAGTGAATACATGCAAATAGGAAATATCAAGCGCATGAATAAATTCCAAACTTTCTTTAAAATAATCTTCTGTTTCCCCTGGGGATCCAACAATTACGTCAACACCAATACATGCATGTGGCATTATTTTTTTGATATGTTGCACGCGTTCTAGATATAAATCTCTGGTGTATCTGCGCTGCATTAATTTTAAGACCCCATCTGATCCGCTTTGTAAAGGAATATGAAAATGCGGCATGAACTGATCACTATTCGCCACCCATTCAATTATTTCATTCGTGATTAAATTGGGTTCGATGGAGGAAATGCGGTATCTCGGAATATTGGTTTCTTGGTCCAGTGCTTTTACTAAATCAAAAAAACTTTCATCGTGTTTTTTACCACCGGTTTGCCCTTTTCCGAAGTCCCCCAAATTAATACCCGTTAAAACAATTTCCTTCACATTATTTCTTGCTAATTCATTTGCCTGTTGCACTACATTTTCAATACGATTACTTCGGCTTTTTCCACGGGCTAGTGGGATAGTGCAAAAGGTGCAACTATAATCACAGCCGTCTTGGACTTTTAAAAAGGTACGCGTTCGATCATTCACTGAAAATGAACTGTGAAAGTCGGAAACGTCATCAATTTCGCAGCTACAAATTTTTGCGGCATCGCCCTTTGTTAAATTTGCGAGGTGTTTAATTAAGTTAAATTTTTCTGCAGCACCCAATACTAAATCAACCCCCGGAATGGAGGCTATTTCCTGAGGTTTTAATTGTGCATAACAACCTGTGATAACCACAAAGCTTTCAGGAGATCTGCGTTGGATCCGACGCACCAGTTGGCGACATTCCTTATCTGCATTTTCAGTGACTGAGCAAGTATTTATGACATACACATCTGCTATCTCCCCAAAATCCTTCTTCTCAAAACCATTTTGTTCCAATTGTCTCGACAATGTGGAGGTTTCCGAAAAATTCAATTTGCAGCCTAAAGTGTGAAATGCGACCGTTTGTTGTTTGCTCATGGGCAACAAAGGTAAAAAACCTTGGGGGAACCTTAAAATCTTAAAATATACTTAAACCGGGTATTAATTTCCAATTTTGGCTAGATTCAATTAAGTTTGCAACTACTAAAATGGTCAAAAATGGACTTCAAAAAAATTAATAATTGGACGGGCTGGTTGGTTACTTTAATTGCATGTACCGTATATATTATGACCTCAGAAGCTGCAAGCAGTTTTTGGGATTGTGGTGAGTTTATCAGTAGTGCGTATAAATTACAAATCCCACATCCGCCCGGGGCCCCCATGTTTGTATTGTTAGGCAGGGTATTTATTATTTTGTTTGGGGACAATCCATTAACTGCGGCAAAGGCAGTGAATACCATGAGTGCATTGGCTAGTGGATTTACCATTTTATTTTTGTTTTGGACCATTACCCATTTTGCAAAACGTATTGTGGTTAAGCAAACTGGTACGGAACCAGTTGGGTATCAAATTTTAGCCATCATGGGAGCCGGCATTGTTGGCGCTTTGGCTTATACTTTTAGTGATTCATTCTGGTACAGTGCTGTTGAAGGGGAAGTGTATGCGTTAAGTTCATTCTTTACTGCTTTAGTTTTTTGGGCGATATTGAAATGGGAACACAAGGCAGATCAACCTGGTGCAGATAAATGGATCATCTTTATTTTTTACATGATGGGTTTATCCATTGGGGTTCACTTATTAAATATATTAACCATTCCAGCAATAGTGATGGTGTATTACTTCAGACAATACAAACCTACCATCACTGGTGGTTTGGTTGCGTTTTTAGTGGGTGTAGTGATCACAGGTTTTATTCAAGTGGTGCTTATACAATACACAATTAAATGGGCTGGGGCTTTTGATGTCAACTTTGTTAACTCCATAGGATTACCATTTTTTAGTGGTTTTATTTTCTTCTTTGTATTATTAGCGGCCATTTTAACATGGGGTATTTATTATGCAAATAAAAAAGGTCTTTATTTTTTAAAGTTAGGAGTATGGTCAATGATATTTATGTTATTGGGTTATACCACTTATATCACAACGATGATTCGTTCCAATGCTGATCCTTCCGTGGATATGTATAATGTGGACAATCCTGTTACCTTGGTTGGTTACTTAGGTAGAGAGCAGTATGGTGATTGGCCTATATTATTTGGACCAGATTATGTGGATAAGGTGGACAATATAGAAAATGGGGATCAATATGTAAAAGCGCCTACCAATTATGAATTGGCTGGTAAAAACTATAAGCGTGATTGGTCTTCCGCACCATCATCGCATTTATTTCCAAGGATGTGGGATGGCGAAAATGATCGTGGTCAAATGGATAGCTATAAGGCATTTGCGGGAGTTGTGGATGGCGAAGCGCCTACTTTAAGAGATAACATTAAATACTTTACGAATTACCAATTTGGTTTTATGTATCTGCGCTATTTCCTTTGGAATTTTGCAGGTAAGCAAAACGATTTACAAGGTTTTGGGAATGTGAGGGATGGTAATTTTAGTACGGGTATTTCCTTCATTGATAATTTCTTTTTTGGAGATCAGTCCAAACTACCAGATACGATTAAAAATAATAATAAGGCACACAATAGTTTGTTTATGTTGCCTTTCTTTTTAGGATTGTTTGGATTTTTATTCCAATACCAACAAAATAAAAAAGATTTTATTGTTACAGGATTATTGTTCTTTTTTACTGGATTGGCCATTGTACTTTACTTAAATCAAGTGAGTTTGCAACCACGTGAAAGGGACTATGCATATGTGGGGTCGTTTTATGCTTTTGCCATATGGATTGGTTTGGGCGTTTTGCAAGTCATACAATGGTTAACGAAGGTGGTGAATCAAAAAACGGCCAGCATCATTGCTACTGTTGTTTGTTTGTTAGCGGTACCTGCTTTAATGGCACAGCAAGAATGGGATGACCATGATCGTAGTCAAAAATTATTACCTCGTGATTTGGCGCGTAACTATTTAGAAAGTTGTCCTCCGAATGCAATTTTATTTTCCTTTGGCGATAATGATACTTACCCTTTATGGTATGCGCAGGAGGTGGAAGGAATTCGCCCAGATGTTCGTGTGGTCGTGAATAGTTTATTAGGCTCCGATTGGTATATGCGAGAACTTAGGTATAAAGTAAATCAAAGTGATAAATTTGATGTAATATTTTCTGAAGAACAAGTGTCAGGAAATAAATTGAACGTGGCATATTATAATGCATTGCCTGAATATGGAGAAACACGCTACCATAATTTAGATTCAGTATTAAGGTTTGTCATTGGGGATCCTTCTGGTAAGTACATGGCATCCACCACAGATGGTCCTGTGAACATATTCCCTACACATAAATTTAAAGTTTCAGTAAATAAGGCAAATGCGATTGCTTCGGGTATTGCAAAGCCCACCGATACCATGGTAGATGAATTATTAATTGATTTTAATCCCAATCGTCAATATTTATTGAAAAATGAATTAGCGATGTATGCAATTATCGCAACAAGTGATTTTAAGCGACCCATTTGCTTCACTTCAACACAGGAGTTAAAAGAATTAGGCTTAGATAAGTATGTGCGTCAAACGGGTATGTCCTATCAGTTGGTGCCAGTAATGAATCAAACGATTGATGCAGATGTGGCATATAAAAATATGATGACTAAATTTTCATTTGGTAATGCAAAAAATCCAAATGTATATTTTGACGAAGAAAATAGACGTCACTTGAATTCAATGCGATTGGCTTTCTCACAAGTTGCTCAAGCATTAGCAATAGAAGGCAAG
>CAJBLA010000251.1 GCA_903953815.1 uncultured Bacteroidota bacterium
ACCATAGAATCCGCACTATCCAAGGCTCTATGACAAAGTAATTCGCAATACCACTACAAACACCGCCCAATACTTTGTTTTGCTCATCGCGGTATAATCTTTTAGGAATATTGCCATTTCTATAAAAATTTGAGTTCGTATTATTAGTAGTATTTTGATTACCATTTTGTTGGTGACCATCGTTTGCATTATTCGCACTAGAAGCAGTAGACTGTTCAAAACCATCCTGTGCTTCAAAATCAGCAGGGCGACCAATACTGGTAATAATTAAATTCATATCCTCTTGCGTAATACAAGGGGTTCCCTTTTTTAAACGCTCATCACATAATTCTGCAATTCTACATTCGATATCATTGATGATTTCATCGCATCCTTCTTCGTTTACAAAATAAGTACGCAAACTATCGATGTATTGTTTTAATAAATCATAGGCCAACTCCTCAATAGGAAGTACACGACCTTGAAAATTAATATTGATTACTTTGTTCATAGTATTATAATTTAAGAAACTTGGTTAGGTTCTGATGAGGTAATGGTGTCGTTTTTTTGAATGAGTGCTTGTACAGAACCTGCCATTTCATTCCAGGTATTTAATAAAGTAGCAAATGCAGCTTTGCCTTCCTCGGTCATCACAAAATATTTTCTTGGCGGACCAGTGACACTTTCCACCCAACGATAATTTAATAAGCCTGCATTTTTTAAACGCGTCAATAATGGGTACAAGGTTCCTTCAAGTATATGCAAATTGGCCTGTTTCATTTTCTCAACAATATCACTCGGATAAACCTCGCCTTGTTGAATGATGGACAATATGCAAAACTCCAAAACGCCCTTGCGCATTTGACTTTGTGTGTTTTGAATATCCATAACTTTCTGTTTGAACCACAAAACTATACAATTTATAGTACTATGCAATACATAGTACTATAATAAATCAAAATAAAGTATTAAATACATGATATTCAATTAATTACAAAATAAAAAAATGGTTAAGCGTTCCTAGAAAATGATAAATGGTAGATTAATACACCACTAATTCGTAAAAATCCTCTGGTTTTAGGTATTGTTCCGCCAAGGTTTTTAGTTGTTCTGGCTTTATAGATTTGACAACATCAATGGTATTATAAAAATAGGCATCGGTTAAATCATTTAATATATAGGATTTCCATCTAGCGATAATTTGAAAAGGTCCGTCCAAATCACCCAGCAATCCGCCCAACACATAATTTTTAACCAATTTTAATTCGTCTTCACTGACCAATTCTTCTCTCAATATTTTCATTTCCTTATATACTTCTTCAATTGTTGGCTTACAAACATCTTTACCTGCATCCGTGCTTATCATCCAAGCACATTGTTGCACATGATTCTGAATATAACTATGTATGCCATAAGTGTAACCTTTATCTTCTCTAATATTGCGCATTAATCGAGAACCAAAAAATCCACCAAAAATATTATTCAATACCTGTGTAGGTGCAAAATCAGGATGATGGCGATTAGGAAAATGTCTTGCAATACGAATAGATCCTTGTACCGATGATGCATCATTCACCACACTGTAATGCTTTTGTGCAGCAGAAACAATAGGATGTGTGACATCAGCGATTACCTTTTTATTTAATGGCAACTGACCAATATGCTTGTTTAATAGTTCCTGCATATCACTTGGAAATTTACCTGCCATAAAAATAATACACTTGCCATGCTTATAATAAGTGTCATAAAAAGCAGTCAAATCGGCTAAAGTAACATTTTTATAATCTTCCTGCATCGCGTATTTACCATAAGGATGATCAATGCCAAATAAATATTCATCAATAAAACGATTCGCGATAAAATCACTTTTCTTTAAATTAAGTGATAATCGTTGAATTAAATTTTGCTGATAAATTTGTAATTCTTTTTCAGGAAAATTGGCTTCAGATATTAATTCACTCACTACAGGAATCACTTCCTTAAAATATTTCGTCAAACAATGTAAAGCAATGGTTGCCGTTTCATTGTAACAGTTTCTACTTAAATGCGCGCCATAAAATTCAAAGGCTTCATTAATTTCAAACGCACTTTTTTTCGTTGTCCCATTTTTTAATAAAAAATTAGTAGCAGCTGCTACCCAGTTTTTATTCTCATAGGAGTTTCCAGCAAAAAATACCATATCCATGAGCATCACTGGTTCTGCGCCCCCTTCATAAGTATATACTTCTACTTGGTTGTCTAAAACAAAGTGCTGGTAGGGTTTTAACTTAATGTCAAAATCAATAGCATCTTTGATTACAGGAGCCATATGTCGATCTAATGCCATGATTTTATGATTTACTATAATAATATAAAGTGTTGCGATTGGTATCTTGGAAAATTTGTTGTGCTGTTTGTTGTATTAATTCAGGCGTTACTTTTTGGTATTTCTCCAATTCCTGATTCATCAAATGCGCATCTCCTAATAATTCATAATAAGCCAAACTATGTGCCCTATTCATGATGCTCATATCTTCAAAACAAATTAAACTTTCGGTTTTGTTAATTACTTTTTGAACTTCATGGGTCGGCATCATCGTGTTTTTAATTAATTCAATTTCATCCAACACTGCTTTTTCAGCAACCGACATGGTAATTCCTTTGACCAACTTTCCTTCAATCACCACCAAGCCTGGATCAATGGTGCCAAAATGATAACAATCAATAGAAGAAAATATTTGTTTCACTTTTATTAATTGCTCATATAATCTTGAAGTGGCACCACCACCAATCACATCCGTCATTAAATCAGTTGCATGATAATTTTGATCCAAACGTCCGCCCATATGCCAGGTCATCATTAACATATCTAAGGGGACATCTGCACGCACATCTTGGAATCTGCTTTTATGTTGCACCGGTTCCATCGGTAAATTTCTTTCATAAGCAACCCCAGCAGCGATTGGGCCAAACCATTTTTCAGCCAATTGTTTTACTTGTTCTGTGGTCACATTTCCAGTGACTACTAATATGGCATTATTGGGACGATAAAATTTAAAAAAGAAATCTTTTACATCTTGCATTTTTGCTTGTTCCACATGTTCAAGCGATGCGCCAATAGTCATCCAGCGATAAGGATGATTCGTATAGGCTAGCGTGCGCATTTTGTGCCAAGCATCCCCATAAGGTTTATTGATATAATGTTCTTTGAATTCCTCACACACTACCTTACGTTGCACTTCCAAGCTTTTTTCGCTAAAAGCAAGCGACAACATACGATCACTTTCCAACCAAAAAGCAGTTTCAATATTTTCAGCTGGAATTTGACAATAATAATTGGTTAAATCATTGGTGGTATAGGCATTGTTTTCACCTCCTGCTCTTTGCAAAGGTTCATCGTAGATAGGAATATTAATACTTCCGCCAAACATCAGATGCTCAAATAAATGGGCAAACCCTGTTTTATGCGGGTCCTCATCTTTTGCACCCACATTGTATAGCACATTTACCACTGCCATGGGCGTGCTGGTATCCTGATGAACAATAACTTTTAGGCCATTGTCTAGTTCGAATTTGTCAAATTGTATCATAAAGAGTACGAAATTACTTAATAAGTGCAATAGTTCCTTTTCTAATACCTATTACAGAACTTTATTTTAATTACCCCATTTTGTTGAACGAGCAGGCAATAAATAGGGAAAAATTGAGGTTTTACTACAACCCTTTTATTTTATACTGTAACTTTGTAGCTCATTAATAGAATGGATATGAACTTAGAAACACTGTACCAACGCGCCTTGAACTTTGAACATTTGACTAAAGAAGAAGGCATGTTTTTATTTGAAAATGCGCCGTTAAATGAACTAAGTCATATTGCAAATGAATTAAGAAAAAAGCAGGTGCCTCATGGAAAAGTGACTTGGCAAATTGATCGTAATTTAAATACCACCAATGTTTGTATTGCGAATTGTAAGTTTTGTAATTTTTACAGAATCCCAGGACACGCTGAAGCATACATTACTGACATGGATACTTACCGTGTAAAAATTAAAGAAACACTTGCTTGGGGCGGAGATCAACTATTATTACAAGGAGGACATCATCCAGAATTAGGATTATCTTTTTATACCGGAATATTCAGTCAAATAAAAGCTGAATTCCCAACCATTAAATTACACACTTTAGGACCCCCAGAAATTGCACATATTGCAAAACTGGAAAAAATGAGTCACACCGATGTTTTAAAAGCATTGGTCGCAGCAGGTATGGATTCACTCCCAGGTGCAGGCGCTGAAATATTAGTGGATCGTGTTCGTAAATTAGTATCGAATGGCAAATGCGGTGCAGATGAATGGTTAGATGTGATGGCTGCCGCACACCAATTAAATATTACATCGAGTGCTACGATGATGTTTGGCCATGTTGAAACCTTAGAAGAAAGATTTATTCATTTGGTTCGTATAAGAGAAGTGCAGGATAAAAAACCAGCCAATGCAAAAGGATTTTTAGCATTTATTCCTTGGACCTTCCAGGATGTAGATACCTTACTAACAAAAATTAGAGGTGTACATAATTTAACCACTACCGAAGAGTATATCCGCATGATTGCCATAAGTAGAATTATGCTGCCTAATATCAAAAATATTCAAGCAAGTTGGTTAACTGTGGGTAAGGCCACTGCGCAGGTTTGTTTGGAAGCAGGTGCCAACGATTTTGGTAGTATTATGTTGGAGGAAAATGTGGTGAGTGCGGCAGGTGCACCCCACCGATTTACCTACAAATCCATACAGGAAGCGATTGCCGAGGCTGGTTTTGAGCCACAATTAAGAAACCAACAATACGAATGGCGTGAATTACCAGCTGGTATCATGGAGCAGGTAATTGATTATTAAAGTTTGGACCTACATTTAATGTAACTTTTTTACTAGGAGTTCGTTATAGGATTATAACGCTCAATGCCCCATCATGACTGAACAGGATTACAATAATTGTGTAGATGAATATTCCAATGGGGTGTACCGCTTTATTGTAAAAAATATCAGAAGCACCCAAGATGCAGAAGATATTGTGCAATCTGCCTTTGAAAAACTTTGGGTAAATCGAGAACGTGTAACCCCACTCAAAGCAAAGTCCTATTTGTTTACGGTCGCCTACCATCAAATGATTGATGTGATTCGAAAGGAAAATAAAAAACCTACGACGAACGAGTTAATGGAAGTAGATCAGGTGACGCACCAAACCAGTTCCGAATTAAAGCAAAATTTATTAAGCGCCATTAATTTACTCAACCCTACACAAAAAAGTTTGGTGTTGTTAAAAGATTATGAAGGCTACTCCTATCAAGAAATTGGAGAAATTATGAATTTGTCCGAGAGTCAGGTGAAAGTTTATTTGCATCGTGCTCGGTTATTTTTAAAGACCAAATTATTGGAACTCGAAAAAGTAAATGCGTAACCATGGAAATTAACCAACATAATTACGAGCATTATTTTTTGATGTATATCGATAATGAACTTTCCGCGGAGGAAAAGGCAGCGGTCAATGACTTTATCATGCAATATCCAAATTATGCAAATAAGTTGGAGGCATTACAACAACTTAAGATAAGTCCAGATACCCTGATTTATGAAAATAAATTTTCATTATACAAATTGAGCGATCAGGATCAACAGTGTATTACATATTTGGAAAATGAAATGACCAATGAAGAAAAAGCAAGTTTTGAAAATAAATTGTTCGCAAATACTTCTTTACAATCGCATGTAAAGCAATGGCAGGGCGCTTTTCTTACTACGCCAACAAACATAGAGATAGCTCCAAATTTTAAAAATAGCCTATTTAAAAAATCAGCGCAGATAAAGCCTTTGTGGGCTACTGTCCCTTTTAAACGATTGGCATCGGTTGCGGCAATATTAGTTGTAGTGATTGGGGTTCGCTTATTTAATGCGAAAAATAAGCAAGAGGCGTCCTACTTTACCAATAATAATGTAGGAAAAATTGAATTAAATAAGAAGGCATTTATTGAAACAAATAAAGGCACTGATATAAACGGCACAAAAAGTGCTATCGCTGTAAATAAGATAAAAAAAGAAAAATTACTGCCAATCGTAAATGCAAATGGGCTAGGCCAAAATGATTACGCAAACAGCAACTTAAATTCATTAAATAATAAAAATATTGCGGCGCCTAATAATGATGTAGCAATAGTACCTAAAGCAGCAATAGATACAAAAGCGACGAATGAAATATCGGCTTTACCCATGGAAATACTCCCAACAAGCATTTCAAATGTAAATGAAGAAGCGAAAAATAACTTTGAGGCAATTACACCAATTCAGGTGCAATACATCAATATTGATACAGACGAGGAGGATCGCAGTGTTAATATTGCGAACCTGGAAATTGATGGCGCAAAATTCAGAGAGTTCAGTCGAAAAATTACCACCCTGTTTAAAAGAAACAAACCCGAAAATGATAAATATAAATAAAATGAAAAAAGTAAAGTTACTCTTGGTATTAATGATGAGTTATGGTATCGTAAATGCACAAGCGGATAGTAGTGTCAATAAAAACCCTTTAAAAGCTGATACTATTATCATATCCTCGGATAGTGTAAACATTGGAAATAATACTATTTCCGCAGATACCATTACCATCGGCAATATCATTATCGTTAAGGGATCCGGCAATAAGACTATCAAAATGGAGAACAACCGAAACCCAGTAATCACCGTTGACCAAGACAGTATACAAATAGGACGCTATAAAGTAGTAATTGATGAAAATAGCCATACACGCTTTAATAAGGGCTGGATTAAAGGTGATATAGATGGTGTTAAAATATATAAATCACCCAAAGCTTTAAGAAACGTGAGGACCAATTGGTTCTCCTTTGATTTAGGATATGCCAACTTTCAGGATAATTCGCCCACTATCTATTATTTACAAGCCCCTTCCAGCATTATGCCGCCTTCAGGCATCGGCGCCGATAATTTAAAATTAATCAATGGCAAGTCAAGCAATTTTAATTTATGGATTGTACAACAAAAAGTAAACTTATATAAAAACAAATTAAATTTAAAGTATGGGGTAGGATTTGAAATGTTTAATTTCAGATTAGAACAACCCGTTAGTTTCAGAAATGATCTTCCCAATAAAATGATTTTAGATAATATATCTTTTTCTAAAAATAAATTATTTGCCAAATACCTAACAGTTCCATTTCAACTCAATTTTAAATCAGATCCTAAGAGCAATAAAAGTTTTTATATGAGTGCGGGTATGAGTGCTGGATACCTTGTGGATGCAAGAAATAAACAAAAAAGTAACGAAAGAGGTAAGCAAAAATACGATGGTAATTTTAATTTAAATAACTGGCGATTCGCGACTATTGGAGAGTTAGGGGTTGGCGGAATCAGACTCTATGGATCCTATGGTTTAACCAATTTATTTGAGAAAAGTATTAACAGAATTGAATTTCATCCCTACACTATTGGATTACGATTTAGTAATTTTTAACCCCTTAAAATATCCCTTCTTTATTTCGGATGCAATAATATTGAAATTAATCAAAGCCCGCCCCGAATTTTCGGGGCGGGCTTTTTGATGTATAAAACCGTATCATTTATTTAGGAAGACGGAATAAATTTATACTAAATTTTCAGCGCCAAAATAAGGTTGCAACACTTTGGGTAATGCGATGCCTGATTCCGTTTGATAATTTTCAACAATGGCAGCAAAAATTCTTGGCAAGGCCAATGAACTACCATTCAATGAATGCGTAAACTGTGTTTTGCCTTCGGCATCTTTGTAACGACACTTCATGCGATAAGTTTGATAGGCTTGGAAGTTGGAAACGCTACTTACTTCCAACCACATTTGTTGCGCAGCACTATACACTTCAAAATCATAGGTAATGGCAGAAGCAAATCCCATATCACCCCCACAAAGTTTTAAAATGCGATAAGGTAAGCCCAAACTAATTAATAAATTTTCAACATGGGTGACCATCTCATTTAAAACATCATCGCTTTTTTCAGGTGGCACAATTTGAATGATTTCTACTTTTTCAAATTGATGAACCCGATTCAAACCCCTCACTTCTTTTCCAAAACTTCCAGCCTCTCTTCTAAAACAAGGAGAATAAGCGGTCATCTTTAAAGGCAAATCCAATTCCTTCAAAATCGTATCTCTAAAAATATTCGTTACGGGAACTTCCGCCGTAGGAATTAAATAAAAATTATCCGCAGTCGCGTGATACATCTGTCCTTCCTTATCGGGCAATTGTCCTGTAGCAAAAGCCGAAGCCTCGTTCACCATAAAAGGAGGTAAATATTCCGTATAGCCAGCTGCAGTATTAAAATCTAAAAAATACTGTGCCAATACTCTTTGAAATTTCGCACCCTTACCAATATATAAGGGGAAACCACTTCCTGTAATTTTAGCACCGGTTTCAAAATCAACCAAATTATATTTTTTGATCAAATCCCAATGCGGAACTGCTTCCTTATGTAAATTAGGTTTTGCCCCCGCTTCTTTTACCAATACATTTTCTTCCGGCGTTTTACCCAACGGCACAATATCATGGGGTAAATTTGGAAATTGCACCATGGTATTATGTAAACTTGTTTCCACCTCGGCCATTTTCACCTTTAAAGGATCTAATTGCTTTTTCCATTCTGCAACATCATTTTTAAGCGCCTCGGCTTTGTCCTTTTCCCCCTTGGCCATTAATCCGCCAATTTCCTTGGAAGCCGCATTCACCTTAGATTGTGTATCATCAAATGATGCCTGCAATTGCTTTCTTTCATCATCCAACGCAATCGCCGTATCCACCAATTCCGGTTGTCCGAAATGCTTAATTGCCAGTTTGGCCTTAGCTAGTTCGCGATTTTGGCGTAAAAAATTTACCTGTAACATGTCAACAATATTTTTTCAAAGATAATCAAAGCAACGTACTACGCCTAGATATCCCCTACCTTTGCTTAATAATTTGAAAAAAGGAAAATATGGCATCAATCAAAGACGATTTTCAGACGAGATGGTGGGCTTTAGAGCAAAAATTAATGGACCAATTTGGGAAAAAGCCAGATGTGGAAGCGGTTCTTTTTTTGATTGGATTACAGGAAACGGGCTTTATTCGGGAAAAAATAAGCAAAGAACAAAAGCAGGACCTAATGCATGTCGCCATTTGTACCATTCTATCCCCGAGTGGTTATTATATACATGAAGGTAAGGATGAGGAAGGTTGGCCCCACTTTAAGCAAATAAAAAATAAGCCAACGATGGACTTAATGGAGCAGGAGGCCTTTTTAAAAGACCATATTTTATTATATTTTAGTAACATTAATTTCTAGTAGATTGTTTTTTTAGCGTTTTTTATGAATCTTTGCAACAATTAAAAATAAGTATATGCAATTTCCAGCCGATTTAAAATACACCAAGGACCACGAATGGATTAAAGTTGAAGGTAATGTAGCCACTATTGGCATTACCGATTTCGCACAAGGCGAGTTAGGTGATATTGTATATATCGACATTAATACCGTGGGTAAAATGTTATCTGCGGAGGCTGTTTTTGGAACGGTAGAAGCAGTAAAAACAGTAAGTGACTTATTCTTACCTGTAGCTGGAACCATTAATGAAATTAATCCAGCTTTAGCAGGACAACCTGAGTTAGTGAATACCGACCCTTATGGTGCAGGATGGATGGTGAAAGTAACGATGGTGAATCCGGAAGATGTCGCGCAACTTTTGTCCAGTGAAGCTTATAGCCAATTGGTGCATTAATCTGATCATGACACATTCAATTAAAACTTTATTCTGGGTCATTGCCGAATGTGTACTTGTATTTGTATTATTAAGTTTGCCTGGTGATGGATTCTCTGATCATACAAGTTGGATTTCGAAAATTATGGCCCTACCCTATGCTGATAAAGTAGTACATATAGGGCTTTTTGGGAGTTTGGCATTATCTCTATTTTTCCATTTCGAAATGTTGACCGATGCGCGATATAAAACGACACGGGCAAAAGCCATTGCCTTAATTATTTGTATTCTGTATGGCATTGGTATGGAATACTATCAAAAATACTATGTTCCTAGTAGGGGCTTTGATGTTTTAGATATGTTGGCTGACGCTATTGGTGCATTATGTGCCTTACCTTTGTTTGAATTACTTGGAAAGAAACTTTTTAAATAATTTATAATAATTACATGTAAGAATGGGGATTGAAAAAGACATACAACAATCTTGTTTCAGAAATGAATTTCAAAAAATGGGCATTAATCTCATTTATACGGCCAATTGGTTAAATGAAAAGATAGCGCATATTTTAGCGAATGAAGAAATCACCCAACAACAATATAATATTTTAAGAATTTTGCGCGGAAGTGAGTGTCCATTAAGCACCCTAAAAATAAGAGAACGCATGTTGGATAAGATGAGTGATACCAGCCGAATTGTAGATCGCTTAATTACCAAAGGTTTGGTTGAAAAAAATGCTTGCTTAAAAGACAAAAGATTGGTGGATATCACCATTTCCAAAAAGGGATTGGTACTCGTCGATAAATTAGACCAATTTAACAATCAGATTGATGCGGTATTAAAGGGCGTAGATGAAAAAGAGGCGCAAACCATCAATCAACTATTAGATAAAATAAGAGCTACGTCGGAACCTAAAATATAAAAAAATAATTTACATGCGAATTTTACTAAGTATCCTATTTATAGGATTTTTTCTTTTTACCAATGGACAGCCAAAAATTTCAGATAAAAATGTTTTTGAATTCAGGGGCGTATGGGTAGCCACTGTAGAAAATATAGATTGGCCTAGTAAAAGAGGGCTTAGCAATGAAGATCAAAAAAGAGAATTTATTGCATTATTAAATATGCATAAAAAAAATGGCATGAATGCAATTGTCATGCAGGTGCGACCATCGGGTGATGCCATGTACCCTTCCACTTTGGAGCCATGGAGTGAATACCTCATGGGAAAACAAGGATTACCACCAAGTCCCTTTTATGATCCATTGGCATTTATGATTGAAGAAACGCATAATCGTGGGATGGAATTTCATGCATGGATCAATCCCTATCGTGCAGTATTTAATATCAAAAGATCAAGTATAGCGCCGAGCCATATTACAAAAATTCATCCAGAATGGTTTTTAGAATATGGAGATAAAAAATATTTTAACCCAGGATTGCCAGAGGTATGGAAACATACGAATCGAGTGGTACGTGACTTGGTCTCAAGATATGATATTGATGCAGTGCATATGGATGACTATTTTTATCCATATCGTGTTGAAGGGAAGGAATTCCCTGATCAAGCAACCTATATCACCAATAAACGTGGATTGAATAAAGATGATTGGAGACGTAGTAATTGTGATACCATCATTAAACAATTAAATGCCACCATACGCAGTGCTAATCCATCCGTGCAATTTGGCATTAGCCCATTTGGTGTTTGGAGAAACAAGTCCGTGGATCCCAAAGGAAGTAATACCAAAGCAGGACAAACTAATTATGATGATTTGTATGCCGATATATTATTGTGGCTAGAAAAAGGCTGGATTGATTATGTGACACCGCAAATTTATTGGGAGCATGGTCATCCCTTAGCCGACTACGATGAAATCATTAATTGGTGGGATAAAAATAGTTATGGTAAAAACTTATATATAGGTCACGGCATATACCGTGCAGGAAGTAACGCAGGATGGAAAGATAAAAATGAAATTCCTTATCAAATTAAGCGTGTACGTACACTCCCTAACACCAATGGCTCTATTTACTTTAGCAGTAAAAGCTTTAACTCAAATGCCAATGGATGGAATGATAGTTTACAACAACATTATTATCAAAAGCCAGCATTACTGCCTACCATGCCTTGGCTAGTGCAATATGAAATGGTTACACCTGTAGTTGAAAAAAAATCAGACAATGAGTATCGTATTTCCAATTCGCAAAAAACGGGTGTGAAACAATACGCGATTTTGAAAAAGATAGAAGAAAGCTATACTGTGGAAACAATCATTAATGTGCCAACACAAATCCTTAATTTAAACGAACTGGGTATTGTGAAAAATAACAAATATAAGTATTGGCTGGTTGCTGTTGGTAAGCAAAATCAATTAAGTAAATTAGTAGCACTTCCTTAGCTTTACTACTACTCGTACACTCTTTTTAACAGTGATTGCTCATTGGCTTTAATGATTAATGGCACATGTTCAACCACGGTCATATCATTATCCAAACCAAATGCTTTTTGATCACTTTGTGCTAATTGCTTAATATTAAAGTACACATCCATAATAAAATCTTCCTTGAAACTTAACTCGTTTTCGATAGAGAAGAAGCTTTCTATAATTACATAAGTTATATCGGTATGGAAATCCTTACTTTTCAATGATTCGTACTTACTATAAATTCCTAATTCTTGAGATTCATTTAATTCCTGCATCACTTTTTTAAAGCATAAATTAACGCGCGGTTGAATCCGAAAGCCTAATTTAAAATCAACACGCATCACTTTATCGTCCACTAACTCACGTATGGAATATTCCATACCATACGGCGAATCGGTTCGATCAATATGCAAGAACCAATAAATATCTGCACGCTTGGGTTTGCGATTTAATATAGAATCAATAATTCGATGTTCAATTTCACGGTAATTATTTGCCTTGGTTAAATACACCAAATGCGTTGCATATTTAGGCATATCCTTATCGGCACTCAATTCGGCTAATGGATCTAAATAATCTTTCAACTTCACAAAATCCAAATAACGATTGGTAATTTTTCGTGCACGGTGCCAAATCATCATTACAAAAATGATACTAAATGAAAATCCTAAAGTAATATAAGCATGTTTAATTTTAATAACATTTGCTAAAAAAAAGGAGATTTCAACTGTACTAAAAACTAAGATAACAAAAGCGACAAGCGATTGACTCCATCTTCTGACATTCAATAAATAAAAATTTATCAAAACCGTAGTCATCATCATAGTTAATATGACCGAAAAGCCATAAGCGTTCAGCATACTTTCACTATCTCTAAAAAAGAATAACATCGAAACACATCCGAACCATAACAATAAATTAAAACTTGGAATATAAATTTGTCCTTTTTGATCGGTCGGAAACTTTACAGTCACCCTTGGCCAAAAATTCATGCTGATCGCTTCATTAATTAAAGCAAAAGAGCCACTAATTAACGCTTGACTCGCAATAATTGTTGCAAAAGTAGCAATACCAATACCAATTAATAAAAACCAATGCGGCATTAATTCATAAAAAGGATTCATTTCTCCGATGGTCTGACCCATATGCTGCATAAGCCATACACCCTGACCCATATAACTAAATACCAATGCAATTTTTACAAAAATCCAGCTGATTTGAATATTGATGCGCCCACAATGTCCCAAATCACTATACAGTGCTTCAGCCCCTGTAGTACACAAAAACACAGCTCCCAACAACCAAAAACCTTGCGGATAATTTGCAAGTAAATCATAAGCATAATAAGGATTCAGCGATTTTAAAATTGCGATATTTCCTAAAACAGGGATAAGTCCAAGAATAAAAATCATCGAAAACCAAACTAACATGATGGGTCCAAATGCAAAGCCTACAATTTTGGTACCGAATCTTTGAAAGAAAAATAAAAGTGAGATAATAGCAAAAACAATTCCAACCGTTAAATTATTGCCAGGCACAAAAACAGTTTCAAGTCCTTTTACATCTTTTAAAGCTTCAATAGCTGATGAAACTGAAAGCGGAGGAGTTATCATTCCTTCTGCTAATAATAATGCAGCACCAAATATAGCAGGAATATAAATCCATTTTACATAGCGACGAATTAAAGCGAATAATGAAAAAATTCCACCTTCTCCCCGATTATCAGCGCGTAAGGTT
The DNA here is from genome assembly GCA_903953815.1 of uncultured Bacteroidota bacterium. Classification (GTDB taxonomy): domain Bacteria; phylum Bacteroidota; class Bacteroidia; order Chitinophagales; family Chitinophagaceae; genus Sediminibacterium. Next base: position 13,891 of record CAJBLA010000251.1, read on the forward strand.
AGCAATACATATTTGAAAGTGGTTTGTAAAGTTAAAGTCCAAAAAACACAGGAGATTGCACCATAAACCAACTGCTCGGTAATGATTTTGTTATGAACAATGGTTTTAAATACATACAAGGGTGAGGTTCCGATATCGCCGTAAATAATTCCTAAAGTAACGATTAACCCTGCTACTGAAAGTTTGTGGGAATGCCCATTGGTTGTATGTGCCATGAATCAAAGTAAATTGAGGACAAAGTTCATTAAAATTAAACATACAAACCATCAAACGGGGTAAGTATTTTAGAAATAAACCCATTTATTTTTACTAAGGCTTGTAAGTACCCCATTTTTCTGTCACGGCCTGAAACCTAAAATCAAAAATGCCTTGCAACTGCTTTTTGACCAAAATCACTTGTGCAATATCTCCCAAAAAGCCCAATGGAATTTTATAGTGCACAATATCTTCCATTTTTACACCCCCAGGAACGGCGGTAAAGTGATGCTGATGATGCCACATCGTATAAGGACCAAAACGTTGCTCATCCACAAAATAGGCCCCTTCCTGTACATGGGTAATTTCTGTCATCCAATACAATGGGATACCCAAAATTGGCTTTACTGTGTATTCAATAATTTGACCTGGGTACATTTTTGAACCATGGTGTTTGCTGATGATGTTAAACCCCATTTTTGCAGGGGTGATTTTGGCTAAATTAGCTGGACTGCTAAAAAAATCCCAAGCTTCTGCTAAAGAAATGGGAATAAACTGCTCGGTGTGAATGGAATATACTTTTGACATAAAAGTATAACAAAGCAAAAAGGTTTTTGTTGCAATAATTCCCCTTAAAGCCATTAATTTTATCCTATGATTAGTAAAGCCGAGCAACAAAAAGCATTTGAGGAAGTTTATGGCGCATTGAATGCCGAACAAAAGTTGGCGGTGGATACGATTGACGGCCCTGTGATGGTCATTGCAGGACCGGGTACCGGTAAAACACAAATTTTAGGCGCCCGTATTGGAAAAATTTTAATTGAAACCGACACCGCACCTGAAAATATTTTGTGTTTGACTTATACAGATGCCGGCGCCATTGCTATGCGCAAAAGATTGGTGGGATTTATTGGGGCGAGCGCATACAAGGTAAACATCTCCACCTTCCATTCCTTTTGTAATGATATCATACAGGATAATCTTTCTTTATTTGACAAACCCAGTTTGGATCCAATTTCAGAATTAGAAAAAATTGAACTACTAAAAAAACTCATTGACCAATTTGATAAAAACAATCCATTAAAAAGATACCGTGGCGATGTTTACTATGAAATGAGTAACCTAAGCAGGTTATTTAGTACCATCAAAAAAGAAGGATGGACCAGCAACTATTTAATCCAGCAAATAGACCAATATATTAATGATATTCCTACAAGAGATGAATTTGTATACAAGAAAAAATACAAACAATTTGAAGCAGGTGCTTTAAAACAAGGATTGGTGGATGCCGCAATAGAGAAGATGGAAAAATTAAAAGCTGCCGTGAGTGCTTTTGATGTTTACCAACAACTCATGAAGGATCATAGCAGGTATGACTTTGACGATATGATCAATTGGGTGATTACTGCTTTTAAGGAAAATAAAAATTTCCTAGTGCAGTACCAGGAAAAATATTTGTATATTTTAGTGGATGAATACCAGGATACCAGCGGTACTCAAAATCAGCTGATTGAATTATTGGTTAATTTTTGGGAGCAGCCCAATTTATTTGTGGTGGGCGATGACGACCAGAGTATTTTCAGATTCCAAGGCGCCAATGTTGAAAATATGATGCATGCGCAAAAGCAATATGAGCATGACATTGTAACCATTGTATTAGAAAACAACTACCGCAGCACTCAGCCTATTTTAGACGCATCCACTTTGCTTATCAATAACAACAAAGAAAGATTGGTGAATAAGATGGAAGGGCTATCCAAAAATTTAAAAGCAGCACTATCCGTTAATCAAGCAATAAAAAATCCACCCCACATTTATTGCTACAATGATCCGCAGGAAGAAATGATTGCCATTGCAGAGCAAATCAATCAATTGGTTACCCAAGGTACCGAGCCAAAGGATATTGCAGTATTATATAAGGAAAATAAATATGGCGAAGAAATTACGCATTTCTTAAAGCAAAGAAATATTCCAATATATAGCAAGCGAAGCGCTAATTTATTTGATCAGGTATTGATTCAACAAATCATAAAAATATTAGACTATATCGCTTGCGAGTTGGACCAACCCAATGAAGGGGCGAATATATTATTTGAAATTTTACATTTTAAATGGTGGGGCATTTCACCTATTACCATTGCCACTTTAACGGTGGAGGCAAATCAATTAAAATATAACAATTCAAATAACAGCTTCAGAAAAGTATTGGTAGATAAAACCAAGGACGCACAAACGAGTTTGTTTAAGGAAGGCGGCATTACCGAAGTAGCGAAAGCTATGCAGGTGTTGGAAGATTTAATTAGCAAAGTAGCCAATGTAACTTTATTAAATTTAGTAGAGCAAATATTACAAAATACAGGTATCATACAAAATGTTTTAACTGGGAAGGACAAGGGCTTTGAGTTAGATATGGTCAGTCATTTTTTTGATTTTATAAAAGAGGAAACACATCGACACCCCAGCCTTAACTTAACTGCGCTTGTAGACATGTTAAAACTAATGCGCAGGGAAGATATTCGACTACCGCTCCCGATTACCACGGGCAATGAATCGGGCGTAAACTTATTAACGACTCATGGTAGTAAGGGATTGGAATTTAAACACGTTTTTTTAGCGGGCACCAATGCGCATTATTGGGAAAAAAAGCGAAGTACTGCTTCTGCAGGCTATTCCTTACCCGACACGGTGATTAATAGTTTGGAGCATACCGATGATAAAGAAGAATTAAGAAGATTGTTTTATGTCGCCATCACAAGAGCAAAACAATTTTTAAATATTTCCTATAGCCAATACAAAGGAGACGGCAAGGAAGCAGAACCAAGTCAATTTATCATTGAATTATTGGAAGGTAAGGAGGCGGCGATTGAAAAGATGGAACTAGATCCAATAGTAAAAACAAACTACAAGTTACTGCGATTACAATCAGCTCCGATGCCTGAAATTTCCCAAATGGAAGAAGATTTCATCCAACCAAAATTGGAAAAGTTTTCGATGAACGTGACGGCATTAAATAAC
>CAJBLA010000252.1 GCA_903953815.1 uncultured Bacteroidota bacterium
GGGATTAGCTCGCACTTCATGCTCGCTGATCCCTGGGGTTGGGTACAGAAAGCCTTCAAAATAATCTCCCAGGGATTAGCTCGCACTTCGTGCTCGCTGATCACTGGTGGGTGGGTACACAAAGCCTTCCCCAATCAATCGCAGAGCGATTGATTGCTTTTCTCATTCTCGTCATCTTACACAAGCAAGCTTGTGACGCTGCCTTAAATGAATAATTTGGGATTAGCTCGCACTTCGTGCTCGCTGATCACTGGTGGGTGGGTACACAAAGCCTTCATATTATCTCAAAGGGATTAGCTCGCATTTCATGCTCGCTGATCCTTGGTGGTGAGGTACACAAAGCCTTCCCCAATCAATCGCTTTGCGATTGATTGCTTTTCTCATTCTCGTCATCTTACACAAGCAAGCTTGTGACGCTGCCTTAAATCAGAAAAGCCTTCCACCGAGTAATCGGGGAAGGCTTTGTGATTCGGATTGGATTCGAACCAATGGCCCTCATCTTAGAAGGATGACGCTCTATCCAGCTGAGCTACCGAACCAGCTCCTTTTAATTCTAGGAGGTGCAAATTTAATGAAAAATTAGGCTGATTTCAAAGAAAATAGGGCTATAAATCAATCATTTGCCAATAAGTCCCTGATAACCACACTTGCCACGGTACAGCCAAAAATAGCAGGCATATAACTTAAAGTGCCAATTAGCGACTTTTTGGGGAATGCCTTTTCTGTTTCAATTATTCTAGATTGATCCACTTTTTCTGGACTAAATACCACTTTTAATCCTTTATATATTCCTAAACTATGTAATCGCTTACGAACGTACTTAGCCAAATTACATTCATGGGTTTTGGAAATATCCGTTACCTCAATTTGAGATGGATCAACCTTTCCACCTGCGCCAAGTGAACTCACCAAACGGAGTGAGCGATCTATACAAGCTTTGATAAAAAATACTTTACTTGAAAGTGTATCAATACAGTCCACGATATAATCCCATTTTTCTTTTTCTACCAAGTCAATGGTTATTTGTTCTTTAATAAACACTTCTATTACAGTTAAATCTAATTGGGGGTTTATATCTTTTAACCTTGCAGCTAAAACCTGCGCTTTGGGTTGTTTTACGGTTGATTGTAGGGCTTGAATTTGTCTATTGATATTACTTTCATCTACAATGTCATTATCTACAATGGTCATTTTTCCTACGCCCGCTCTAACGATCATTTCAGCACAAATGCCACCAACACCACCAAGTCCAACAATTAAAACATTTTTACCCATCAGGTTTTCCACTTTTTCATCTCCTAACATTAATTGTGTTCTGCTCAACCAATAGGGTATCATATCGTATCTTTGTATGGTAAAACTAATTATTATGCGAATTGTAACATTTTTTATTCTTATTTTATTTGTTCAATTAGCAGTTGCGCAAAATTCGGGGAATAATTCCATAAAAATACTTTCTCAAAAAAAAGGAATTAGTATTAGGGGGTTAAGTGTTCCGGATGAAAATACAATTTGGGCGAGTGGGAGTAGTGGAAGTATTGCCTTGTCCATCAATGGGGGCGAAAATTTTGAATGGATGCAAGTTGCTGGGTATGAAAAAAGAGATTTTAGAGCCATATATGCATGGAATAATAAAGAGGCTATTATTGCTGCGGTAGCAGCCCCTGCAGTTATTTTAAAAACAAAAGATGGAGGCGTGACTTGGAATAAAGTGTATGAAAATGCAGACACAGCTATGTTTTTGGATGCAATCAATTTTAAGGATGAAAATAATGGAAGTGTAGTTGGCGATCCTATTAACAATATAATTTTTTTATTAAACACTACTGATAAAGGGGAGCATTGGCAACAAGTAGCACCGAATTATTTTAAATCTGAATTAAAAGAGGGCGAAGCTTTTTTTGCATCAAGTAATTCTAATCTAGCATCAAAAGGCGATGATCAATTTTTAATTTCAGGTGGAATGGTCAGTAGATTATGGATTAATGGGATAGCAAGAGATTTGGATATATTACAAGGTGGCACATCCACAGGCGCAAATAGTATTGCAATAGCACCCAATGGAAATAAATTAATTATTGTTGGGGGAGATTTTGCAAAGTTCAAAGAATCCCAAAAAAATATCACAGGCTTTAATGTATTCTTAACTCCGAATACAGATCAAAAACACAAATCAATTAGAATACAAAAGTGGGCGCAACGAAAAAATTTAGGTAATCCCAATGGCTACAAATCGGGGGTTACTTTTTTGACCAATCAGCTTTTAGTTGCTTGTGGAACTTCTGGGGTAGATATTTCAAAAAATAGTGGTAAAAATTGGGATTTAATTTCAACTGAAAGCTTCCATGTAGTTAAAAAACAACCCAATAGGAAGGCTGTATTTTTAGCAGGTTCAGGGGGTAGAATTGGCTATATGCAATTGGATTAAATTTATATCTGGACTTAAGTCAAAGTAAATTTTATTATTTACGATAATTTAATCAACAGAATTTTAATATTTCAATTCTTAGTGTAACTTAGTGTGAACATGAAAAAATACCAGGCAATTATCACTTTTGATATGGATGAGGAGTTTATGACTTTAGTCCCTCCGCATCGTACTTATATCAATTATTTACTGAATAAGGGTATTATTGATAGTTATGCAGTGAGTATGGAAGTACAAAAGTCATGGATTACCATTAATGCGAATGATAAAAAACAGGTAATTGATTACCTAGATAAGTCACCATTAAGCAAATACTGGGATTATGAGATCGTAGAGCTGTTTGTCTATGATAGTCAATCTACTAGGTTGCCAGCCGTACAATTAAATTAATCAAGATTTTTTTGGGGAATTCCCAATTGCCCCTTATTTTTGCACTCCTCAAAAGGGGGCATAGCTCAGTTGGTTTAGAGCATCTGCCTTACAAGCAGAGGGTCCGCGGTTCGAACCCGTGTGCCCCCACACAATAACAGAAAGGGTTTCAAGCAATTGAAGCCCTTTTGCATTTTAGTCATTTGCACACAATTTGCATATTTCACCCGTTTTATCATTATATCTTATCATTTTTTAATCCCTAAAGATGCTAAATGGGTTATTTTAGAGGGTATATTTAAATACATCTAAAATTAGAATCGCCAGTTTTATGAAACAATTAGTAACTATAATAATCACATTATTTTTCGTACAATTTTCACAAGCACAAATCAATGCAACCAAATCGGTTACAACCAATTTAATTTGGTTTGATGATTTACAAATTCAAACATTTTCTGAAGGGATACGGCCAGTTTCTGCAAAGTCAAATTATAGTCATGATTCCATGCGTATCAAAGGGGTACATTATAAAAGAGGCATTGGCGCGCAATCACCCTGTGTATTAGTTTTTGCTTTACATAAAAAAGCCAAACATTTTTCAGCATTAGTGGGATCGGATGATTTAGGTAATAAAGATATTCCTGTTACCTTTTATGTAGTGGGGGATAAAAAAGTTTTATTTGAAAGTAAGGAAATGCGAATAGGCGATGCGCCCATTCAAGTTGATATTGATTTAACTGGTATCGAACAACTTGGTTTATTAGTTACCGATAAGGTAGGAGGTGTAGGCAATAAAAGAACCTATGCAAATTGGGCCAATGCTTCTATTGAAATGATAGGTAATCATTTACCAGAGCATCCCATAAATAATGATCCAACTTTTATTCTAACACCAAAAGATAAACCAACGCCTAAAATAAATTCTGCAAAAATTATGGGCGTTCGACCAGGCAATCCGTTTTTATATACTATTGCAGCTACTGGCATAAGACCTATGCAATTTTCTGCTGAAAATTTACCAAAGGGTTTAAGTGTTTCTCCTGAAACTGGTATCATTACTGGTAACTTAAATGAGAAAGCTGTTTATACAACAACCATTATTGCAAAAAATAAATTAGGCATCGCCAAACAAAAACTAGTAATTAAAGTAGGGGATACCATCGCACTTACGCCACCCATTGGATGGAATGGTTGGAATGCATGGGAATCGAAAATTGATCGTGAAAAAGTAATTGCTTCTGCGGATGCCATGGTTCAAAAAGGTTTGCGTGATCATGGTTGGAGTTATATTAATATTGATGATACTTGGCAAGGGAAACGATTTGGCCCAGATACCGCACTACAACCCAATGAAAAGTTCAATGATATAAAAGGAATGGTAGATTATATACATTCCATTGGATTAAAAGCAGGCTTGTATTCAACGCCTTATGTTGCTAGTTATGCTGGCTATGTGGGTGCGTCATCCGATTCAGCAAAAGGCGGAGAAACATTTGAGCAAATACTTAAGAAGAAACAATTTTATCATCACATTGGCCCCTATAAGTTTGAAAAAAATGATGCAAAACAAATGGCGAATTGGGGATTTGATTTTTTAAAGTATGATTGGAGAATGGATGTAGCATCCACGGAAAGAATGTGGAATGCATTAAAGAATTCAGGACGCGATATAGTTTTAAGTTTATCTAATAATGCACCTTTTGAAAAAGTAAATGATTGGAACCGATTATCTAATATGTACCGAACAGGACCAGATATTAAGGATAGTTGGACCAGTTTATTTTTAACCACTTTTACTTTAGATAAATGGGCGCCATATTCAGGCCCTGGTCATTGGATGGATCCTGACATGATGATTGTTGGAAATGTTTCCATTGGACCCATCTTACATCCTACACGCTTAACACCCGATGAGCAGTATAGCCATATTAGTATGTTTAGTATACTCGCTGCTCCCATGCTAATTGGTTGTCCAATTGAGCAAATTGATGCATTTACTTTGAATTTATTAACCAATGATGAAGTGATTGCAATTAATCAGGATCCTTTAGGCGCGCCTGCAAGATTGGTGAAGGAAATAAATGGGGTACAAATATGGAGAAAACAAATGCAAGATGGGTCAACCATCATTGGTTTATTTAACACCGGAGGATATGGAACAAACCCCACATCCTATTTTAGATGGGGGGATGAAAAAGCATTGCCATTTACTTTCGACTTCGCATCCTTGGGGCTGGCTGGTAAGTATGAGATTAGAGATGTTTGGCGCCAAAAGTCATTAGGGAAATATGAGGGCAACTATAAAACCACGATTAATCATCATGGGGTGGTAATGTTGCAGTTTAAGGGGTATGAATAGCACATTTAACTAATACGCTTTCCAAAATTCAGCTTTTTTAGCGTTAAGGAATAATAATAAAATATTATATGTTCCTAAGGATATTTGTATCTTTAAATATCCTTATTGGCTATATATAAAAGATAGTTGATTAAAAATAAATTAGATATGAAAATTAATATTTTTAAATTTTTTCAACCAGTAGTATTCTTGTTGATTTCAATAAATCTAAGTGCCCAAAGTTCAATTACTTTTAAAGTGTCAAGTTTAAAACCTGGTGATTCTTGTACAGTATATGTCCAAAAAAGTGCAGAAGTACAATATTATAAAATTATAAAATCAGGAAATGATAGTATTGCAACATACAAGTTTGATAATTTATCAAATGGTAAGTGGGAGGTTAAGATAGATGCTACGGGATATTATTTCCCTACTTCAAAAGTGGTAGAATTAAATGCTAATAATAAACTTGTTGAAGTTAGGCTTTCGCCAGTTGTTTTAAATAGTACGACAAATTATTTTTATCAATGGAAGGATGATAGTAGTTATGTTGGTCATGCACAGCAAAGTTATATTAACACACCATATTCGATTCAGGTATTAAATTCAACAATAACAATTCCAGACGATTTTTCAAGTGTTACTTTATATAACAAATATGGTATCGTGCTTTCTAATGAGTTGAGCAGATGGACCAATGAAGATGCCTATAGGTTGTTTATGACAGTTTCTAGAAATAGTTTGTTCCAAACTTTTGGTGAGGGTAGCCCGGTTAAAGTAAATTCGGTTTGGAAAATTGTGGATACCGATATCACCGATGATATAAAAATTGAAACTATTGATAATATCAAATTTGTTACAATATCAAAAAAGGCTTTTGTGTATGCAAATCCCTCTGTGGGTATATTGGATGGGATAAAAGGTAGATTTTTTTCCAAAAGATTAAATCATGCGGTTGTGGCCTATAGTACCAATTTTGGGTATGATAAAGATTTAATTAATAGACTGGCATTGGAAAGATATGGCTTTAAATTTTTAATACCGAACGACGAATTAAAGCAGTTGATGAGTGAAGATTACTCAAATTTTCAAGAATTTTCAGCATTTGAAAAGATTACAATTTTAGACATGATTGAGGAGTTGCCTGAAGGCATGCACTCACAAACAAATTTAAAATTTTTGGTGAGAAGAATTGCTGGACAAGTTAATCCAAAATATCCTCAGGCTGCCGCTATTGCTTGGACTGGACTTAAGACCATTGAATTCATGAATTCAGCATTTCAAGGCAATGATTATTTTAATATACAAAGATTGGTTTTACATGAAAAATCACATTTTCTTTGGGCTGGATTGTTTGATAAAAAACTAAAAGATGATTGGGCGGATTTAGGTGGTTGGTACCTGGATCCTACAGTTAGCTCCGGATGGTCAACAACCAAGACGACTGAATTTGTTAGCGCTTATTCACACGCCAATAATCCTGATGAAGATATGGCTGAGTCCATTTCATTTTATGTGATGAATCCGGATTTACTCATGTCAAGGTCAATAAGAAAATTTGAGTTTATTAGGGATAGAATTATGAACGGTACTAGATATGTTGCCATGATTAGGCAGGATTTGACTTTCATGGTTTATAACTTATTCCCTGATTATAACTATCCAGGTAAAATAAAGAGGGTTGATGTTAAGGTAGAGGGCAAATCAAATGAGGATAAAAAAATAACTTTAGAAATTGAATTAAATGTTATAGATAGTGCAAGGGATGGTGCATCTTCTGGCTATACCAGATTTGCAAGTTCTATTGGTACAATATTTGATGTAGGCTTGTCTCCAGTTGATAAAAATGGGTATATTTTAAGAGGCCAAATAACGATAAGCAAGTTTTTCAAAAGTGGTTATTGGACTGTAAATCAAATTATGGTTTCGGATGCGGTCGGAAATAAAAGGTATGAGAATAACAATACTTTTGGTTTAAAATTATTTTTGGATAATCCTTTAGAGGATTTATTGCCCCCTGTTTATATTGATAACACATTGAAATTGGGAAAAGGCATTTCGAAATTTAGTGGAATGGGCCCTGGTGAAGATGCGAATGGCATTTCAACACAATATGTTGAAGCTAAATTTGATTTAAGTGACAAGAATGCAATTACATACATTGGTACAAATTATGCAATCCCTAAATTAGATGAAAAAGGTGTTAAAAGTGAATTACAGCTTGGTGTTTTAGGAGTTGACACTAGATATTATAAAGTTGATTCAGCAAATCGTGACATCAAACATATTACCTATAGATATCCTATTCCAGAATATTTTCCTAAGGGCTTCTATGAATTAACAATGATGTATTTAGTTGATGAAGGGGGAAATCCAAAAAAGGCTTTCTTCATGAATGACACTGCTTCATTTAAAATTGGTGCTGGGGATCTTAAAACTTCAAAACATGTTAGAGATAGTATTTATATTGATACTAAATACCCTGATTTTATACCACCTATTTTAGATGTTAATGCAATTACAATAAAAGCTACTCCTACCAATCCAAAAGCCCCTGATGGGGAAACTTTATTTGAAATGGAGTTTTTTGCCAAAGACTCATCAGCGTATATTGGAAATGAAGCAGGGGTTAAACATGGTGGTTATATTTTAAGAGACCCGCAAGGAAAGCAGCATGGATTTAGTATGCAAAATGACTTTGATAAAATCAAAGGAAATTTTTATTATTTAGTAGCTGATCCTGATGGAAAACCTGGTTATTGGCGAAAATATAAAGTTAGCACATTGCTTCCCAAGGGTTCTTCACCTGGTTTATGGGGTGTGGAGTCAATGGATTTAATCGATCGAGCGAATAATACAAAGCGTTATAGTTTTGTTGAGTTGGTTCGCTTTGATATTGAAGAAAAAGATTCTTCACAAAAAGTGAATCCAATAATTGAAATTTTAGGCAAGAAAGTGAATGCTAAAAATGTCGATTCTGTTTCTTTATCGATTTCATGTAAAACCTGTGCTCAAAAAAATTACAGAGCGAGAATATATAGTGATATGGGAGGAGAATCAGTTTTGTATGAAGGGGTTATGGATAAAGATTCAATTGTTGTTAAAAATATAAAGTTAAAAGGAGTTAATGATGGCACCCTTTATGCGACTGTATTTGTATTAGATACTGCAAAAGTACTATTAGGTATTGGAAAGGCGCAGTATACCAAAGATGTGGTTGCACCTAAATCTTCAATTTTAAAAACGAACTTATCCAATTTTGGAAAAAGTAATATAGACTCACTCATATTTGACATGAAAGTTTCGGAACTAAATTGCGAGTATACTTTAGTTTTAACCCAAAGCTCAATTGTTAAAACCAGCGCTATTAATGCTCCAATTAATTCTCCAATTAATGCTGCTAAAATAATGTCTATAAAAACAAGTGCTACAGCAGTAGGAGATTCAGTTGTATTTAATGGTAAATTAACTGATTCAGTTTTTAAACTTCAAAACATTAAAATTTCAAATTTTGAAGATGGACTCATTGAGTTGAAAATTATTATAAAAGATTCTTTGGGAAATGAAACCATTCCTGTGAAGACAAATATATATAAGGATACTAAAGAGCCTATCATCACTATCAAGAAATCTACTATTACTGATTTAAAAGCAACATATACGATTGAATCAAATGAATTTTTATCCAATTCATTAATAAAAGATAGTTTAAAGATTAATATTGGTAAAATTGATTCAATAGCTAAAGTGGGGAATAAGCTTTATAATGTTTTTATAACACGCGTATGTAATGACACTTTGATTTTAACAGTTAAGCCTAATTCTTTAATGGATACAGTAGGTAATAAAAATTTAACTACATCCATTACCGGTATCGAAAAACTAATTCCTGATAATCCATCTGTTACAGGGTTAAATTATTGTCAAGGAGCTGGTGCAAATCAATTGACCGCTAATATTTTAACAGGGCACAATTCTGTATGGTATTCTAGCTCAAGTGGAACAACTTCATCCACTACAGCACCTAAGCCTATTACTACTAATATTGGGAAAGTTGATTATTATGTTAGTCAAGTGAAAGCAACGACCGGTTGTGAAAGTTCCAAAACAAAATTAACAGTAACGGTGTTTGAAGTGCCTGCAGCGCCAATTTTATCTAGAGATACAGCTAATTTTTTAGTGTCAAGTGCAACTTCAGGAAATACTTGGTATAAGGATAGTGCTGTTTTAAAAGATAGCGCACAAAGAATAAAACCTTTAACACCAGGGGCGTATAATGTGAAAACTACGCAAAATGGTTGTATAAGTGCGATAAGTTCAACCTATTATTTTTTAGTTACAGATATTCTAAAATTGAGTAGTACTGAATTTATTAAACTTGCACCTAATCCTTTCCAAACTAAATTAAATTTCGACTTTTTAATTAAAGGGTATCAAAAGATGAATTTGGATGTTTTTGAAATTTCAACTGGTAATAGAGTTGCATCAAGGATTGGATTGATGCCTGGAGCACCTATATTTCTACCTGAATTAACTGGGGGCACTTATATTATTAGAATAACCAGTGCAGATGGCAAGTTGAGTTATCAGTTTAAAATGGTTAAAATGTAGTATTTTGGGTTTATAAATTTTTTAATATGAATAAGTTTAAATTTTTACTACTTTTCACTGGCGTACTTTTTGCAACATGCTTACAAGCGCAAAAAGTTCAATTCAAGCAAGTTGATAAGGATAAAAAAGTAGAAGTATTTGTAGATAACAAATTTTTTACTGCATTCATATATCCTAATAATATGGAAAAGCAATCACTTAATCCTATAATATCATCCTCGGGAAAAATCATTACACGCGGGTATCCTTTACAACCACGTCCTTTTGAGCGCACGGATCATCCACATCATGTAGGGATGTGGTTTAATTTTGGTGATGTGAATGGGCTTGATTTTTGGAATAATTCATTTGCAATTGCAGCAGCGGAAAAGCCAAAGTATGGCAAAATAGCTTTTGATAAAATTGTTTCACTTAATTCCAAATTGGGAAAGTTAATAGTGAGTGCCAATTGGATAGATATTAATAAGAATGTGCTTTTAAACGAGCAAACCTCTTATGTTTTTTCAGGAAAGGGTAACACAAGAATTATAGAAAGAATTACACAACTCACCGCAAAAAATCAAGTCACATTTACTGAAAATAAAGAAGGCTTACTTGGTATGAGGTTAGATCGTGCTTTTGAAGAACCTGCAACAAAACCAGAAATATTTTTAGATGCGAAAGGTGTTGAAACATTAGTGCCGGTTTTAAACAATGAAGGGGTAAACGGGGTTTATCGCAATGCTGAAGGCTTTAAAGCGGGAGAGGTTTGGGGCAAAAGAAGTAAATGGGTAGCATTGAGAGCAGTGAAGGAGGGAGAAGTTATCACAATTGTAATACTAGATCATCCAAATAATTTAAACTACCCCGCATGGTCACATGCACGGGGGTATGGTTTATTTGCAAGTAACAATATTGGTGGTAGGGCATTTGATAAAAATTCATCGCCGATACAAAAAGTACTAGCAACAGGGGAGCAAATGGTATTTAAACATAAAATTATCATTGGCGGAGATTTAACGGATGCGGAAATTAATCAATTCGCCACTGATTTTAAATAGTACAATAACATCCTATTTCCTTGCAACATAATAGGGCGCTGTGTTAAATTAGTTTAACTTTGCATTTATGCAAGTATTTACCACACCTCGAAAAATTATCATCACTTGTCACAAATGGCTGGCTATCTCCTTAAATAAGGAAGTGATTGCCTTAGGTTTTACACCTGATCGTGTTTTTCAAACAGGCGTGGAGTTGACAGGTACAGTGCAGGATTGTATTCGTTTGAATTTAAATTTAAGATGTGCGAGTCAGGTGATGTATTCTTTAAAGTCATTTATTTGTAATGACCCTAATGAATTACACCAACAATTGGTTTCCATTCCTTGGGAAACAGTGATTGCACCCAATGGTTATTTTTCAGTGACGAGTAATGTATTCCATCCTTCCATATCTACCAATCTTTTTGCTAATTTAAGAGTGAAGGATGCCATTGTGGATCATATGCGTGAAGTGGCTAACCAACGACCAAGTACTGGTTCGGAACTTTCAGGTGTTGTGGTTTATTTATTTTGGAAAAATGACGAGGCTGAAATTTTCCTAGATACTTCAGGGGAAACTTTGGCAAAACATGGTTATCGCAAACTTCCTGGTACCGCACCTATGTTAGAAGCCCTGGCTGCAGCAACTATACTTTCAACGAAGTGGGACAAAAATGCACCTTTTGTAAATCCAATGTGTGGTTCTGGTACATTAGCCATTGAGGCAGCTTTGATTGCCACCAATCGGGTGCCTGGTTTATTAAGAAGTAATTATGCATTTATGCATATTCTTGGGTATGAAAAAGCCATGTATGAAATTGAAAATGCAAAATTGAAGGAACAAATAATTAAACTACCCGGACTTAAAATCATTGCATCTGACATTAGCAAAAGAGCAATTGATACTGCAAAAACGAATGCGGAAGTGGCTGGTGTTGCACATTTGATTTACTTCCAAGACTGCGATTTTGAAAACACAAATGTTCCTGAAGCACAGGAGGGTGCAGTGGTGATGTTTAATCCTGAATACGGTGAAAGATTAGGCTATGAAGCAGAGTTGGAAGCTACTTATGCAAGAATGGGTGATTTTTTGAAGAATAAATGTAAAGGCTATCTGGGCTATATTTTTACAGGTAATTTAGAATTGGCCAAAAAAATAAGATTAAAACCAAGTCGCCGTATTGAATTTTACAATGCAACGATTGATTGTAGGTTATTGGAATATGAAATGTACGCTGGAACAAAAAGGACTGATAAATTAGTAGATAAAGGGGAAGAAGAAAACGGCTTAATTAATACCTAAATAAAAATTGACTAGGTAAAACCTCTATTTGAATATCTTTCGCGTATAACAATTCTCCATCAACTTGAATAGGTAATTCCTTATCGCATTTTATCGTAATTTTTTCTGCTAGTCGATGAATGATAAATGGTAAGTGTAGGTGTTTGCCTTTTTGTATCACAGGGAGGTACCATAACCTTTTTAAAATAGAAATTTTCTTACTTAATACCATATTTAATAATCCATCATTTAATTCTGCTGGAGGTGCAATAAAAAATCCACCACCTGCGCGAGAGGAATTGACAATAAGGGCCAGTAAAAATTTTTCATTCCAAATTTCGTCACCTATTTGTATTTGTATTTTTTGTTCCTTAAAAAAGAATATTTTAAATATTACAGCCAATAAGTAGCCATAATGTCCGCCAATAAATCGGATCGATTTCATGGATTGTAATATTTCCCCGTCAAAACCGACCCCTAAACAATTAATATATAATTTGCCATTAACTTTTGCTGCATCTATTGGTTTAGGAGTTGCAGCGAGTATGGTAGCAAGTTGTTGTTCTATTTTAACATCACCATATAATTTCCAAGCAAAATCATTCCCAGTGCCACCGCAAAATAAGGTTATAGGTATTTTACAATTGGGATATTTATTGATAAGATAATTGATGGTTCCATCGCCGCCAATGACCCAGACATCTGAATATTGGTTTAATTCCGCCTCGGAAGGCCATTCAAGATCGTAAATAGTAGATGGCTTGTTAAGATTTATTAATTGTTCCTGTAACCAAATGGAAATTTGTTTTGACTTCCCTTTGCCTGCGGTTGTATTGGCTAGTATGGCTACATTTTTTATTTCCATTACTTTCTCTTTACAAGCTACTGTGTCAATTTTTTATTATTGGTTAAAAGGTACTTGGCTGTTTCGTAAATTAATGCTGTTTGTTTTTTCATACGAACTGCAATGGAATCAGGCTGAACTAATTGATTATCCTTTGTGCTTTTGAATTTGAAATTTTTATCATCTTTGATGGGGTATCCAATATAATGGGTGTTGCTATATAATCCTATGGAGTTTGCAAAGTCGTCAAACAGGAATATTTCGTTTTGATCTGAATTTTGAATAAGTGAGAATACATTTCTACCAAGTGTGGTATTGGTGTAAGCAATATTGGTGAGTGAAGCAATACTAGGAAGTACATCCAATTGTGAAACCGGCGTTGCGTATGTTTTTGCTTTTAATATGGACGGTGCGTAAAACAATAATGGTACATGCATATTTGTTAATCCATTATCACTAAATACTCTAGGAAGCATATCTCCCGCATCTCCTTTGATACCATGGTCGCCAACAAAAACAAATAAAGTGTTATTAAAGTAGGCCTCTTTTTTAGCCGATTCAATAAATTGTTCAATACAAAAATCGGTATATCTAAATGCATTAAACTCATCATTGCTTTCATAGCCGTGGTTTCTTAATGAATCATTCGGAACTATTCTTTTTTGAAATTGTTTCAGATCATTTGCGGGTATTGTATAAGGGCGATGATTGTCTGCCGTTTGAATAATCGCAAAAAAGGGTTTTGTTTTATCTTTTAATATTTTATTGGCTTCTATAAATAAATCATGATCACTAATGCCCCAAACATCCACTTCCTTTGCAGTATATTTCCCTTGTTCGTAAATATTTAAATCTGATATATTATTGGTTAATACACCTCTAATATTCGCCCAACTAGCACTGCCACCTAGGAAGTAAAATTTTTCATGATTTTTAAAATCAGTAATGATCGTATGTTGGTCAACAGCCAATGGGTTACGACTTGAGGTTTTACCAGGTTGTACATCTGGTATGCCTGTTAGCACAGCCCAAACACCACGTGCTGTTCCATAGGCTGGCGAAAATGCACGATTAAAAAATACGCCTTCTTTGCTCATTTGATTAAAGTAGGGTGTTGCATCTAATGGATTATCAATTAATGAGCTTTTATACATCGAGAATGATTCGCAAATGACCAATACCACATTTTTTATTTGTCCACCCACGGAATCATTTTGAATTGGCGTATAAGTACGTTTGAAATTGAGTGTTTTATTGTTTCGTTCTGCAATTGGTATTTGCAAGTAATCACTTATCGCTTCATAATTTTCACCTAGCAGTTCCATATCTACCTTTGAATTTCTGAAATCTAGGGTACTAAAAAAGGATTGAAATGGATTTAAAGCAAGGTTCGCTTTATAATCGCTCCCTAAAGTATATGCATTACTCCATCTAAGCGGATACTGTCCTCCCGTATATACGATATTGCCTACAATGCAATAAGCAAATAGTAAAAAAAATAAAATATGGGTAAGCGGGTTTGACTTTGTGGTGGTAACTTTTTGTGCAACCTTATTAAAAGTGAATTGTATAAACTTATAAAATGCAAACATGCTCAATAAAAATCCAATACTAATTTTAACGATAGGATAGGATTGCCACATCATTTGTGTGGAGATGCCCAAATTTTCTAGGTAGGTTAAAATACTTGCATTTAATCGTTGATGTAAATAGGCGAAGTGAACAAAATCAGTTGCGTATAAAATAAATAAATAAAAGCTAAAAAATAACCAGATACCTAGCACCCATTTTTTCCCTTGTATACTTGAGAATGGGTTTGTTTTTTTGAACAAGCCTAAAATAAAAACAACCATCATGATTATAGCCACATATCTTAAATCATATCTAAATCCCAAAAAAAATGCTTCCATATTTGAACCCGTTTCTGAAGCGGGTGCTTTAAAAACAATTCCAGTTGCAATTCTTGACAAGCTCATTATTATTAAAAAGCTAAAACCTAAAATCAGGTTCCAAATTAATTGGTTAGTTATTTTTAATTTTATTTGCATGCAGGAGTTGGTTGTTTATAAAATTACTGATAAATTAAATAAGGGCTAATTTCTTTTTGCCAGTGGGTGACTCTAACTAATTTTGTGATATGCTGTAGCCAAATTTGTAGTGGCTGATCAAATAATTGTTGTGCATTAGGAATACCCAATAATAAGGATAAATGATTTTCGCCATTGGGATTTGCTTGGGTAGGATAGGCCTGCCATTTAAAATCTTTTGGATGCAAGTCCTTAATGAGCTTTAAAAGTAGCAATCCTGTCATGACTGATCTGTATTGACTAGGATCAATAATTTTAATTCTTATGCCTTTAGTTTCCTGAACTTCACCATTCGATTGTGAAATACTTAAGGGTGTTGTTTCAATTTTTATTTCTTCGCTAAGTAAATTTTGCCAAACCATCGCAATGGCTGGTAAATTGAGCCAGGTAGCACCAATCCATTCAAATGAATGTTTGGTTCCGCGTCCTACCGAAACGTTCGTAGCTTCAAAAAAACATAATCCAGGATATAGCATACAAGCTTCTACATTTTGCAAAGCAGGAGATGGTTTTACCCAAGGTAAATGCCAGTCAGTAGCCATGGCATTTCTTTTCCAATTTTCACAATGGATTACTTCCAAATCTGCATGCCAAGATTGAGTAGCATTAAAATATTTTCCTAATTCACCAAATGTACTTTGGTGTTTGATGGGTATATCAAATCGGCCTATAAAACTTGCAACGGATTCATGAAGCATTGGGCCTTCGCATAATTCAAAATTTCCACCTAATGGATTGGGGCGGTCTAATAAAACTATTTTTAAATTATTTTCAGCTGCAGTTTCAATAAAATAAGTCAATGACCATAAATAAGTATAAAACCGGGTACCCGCATCAGGAATATCAAATAGGAGTATATCAACATGTTCAACATCCTGTTTGGTAGGTTTCATCTTTTCGCCATACAAACTAATAATAGGTTTCGCAGTAACATTATCTATACCATCCAACATTTTTGCGCCATCTGCACCTGAAGCAGTGATTCCATGTTCCGGTGAAAATAGTTTTACGATATTAAATCCAGCGTCAATTAATGCCTTTCTGCTTAAGACTCCTGTATTTGTTTTTGCTGCATCATTCGTAAGTAAACCAATGCGTTTGGTTTTCCAATTGGGCGCACTTGCAATTATAATATCAATTCCAAATTTGACTGGCATAGCTAATTACTTTGACTTTTCAAATCCGAGTTCCTCTTTTAATGTTTCAATCACATTAAAAATAATGGGGCATCTATCGTAATGCATATAGGTGGTAAATAATCTTTTATTGAAATCAGGTACATGAAATGCTGGAAATTCTCTACAACCTGCAAAACGATATTCATACACACTGCAACTATTTTCCACCAAAAAGTGACAAGGGATTGAATTTATTACCATGCGTCCTGATTCCCCTTTTGAAATATAGGCTTCGTCAAAATCGGCCCTTGTTTGACCCAAATGTTCGGAAAGACGGTTCGCTTCGTTCTCGTCAATATTCACCATTAAGCTTTTGCAACAGTTACCGCAACTCGTGCAGCTAATTTTAGGCGAAATAGCCTCGGATAGGGAAAATACAAGCTTGTCCAGCTGATTGCCATCAATTTCCCTTAAAAAGACCTGAAATTGGTCATTTTCAGAGACCAGCTCATTTGCCTTGGTTTTGATGTATGCTAGATCAACAATTGGGTATTTTGGGTCTGTTTTGATGCGTTAAAGATAAGCGAATAATCTTTTATCCACATAAAAGGGCCAATTGGTGAAAAGTAAAATTGGGGTAACCGCCGTGCTCATTAGATTTGCACTTAGACATGGGCAATTTATGCCCCTAAAGCATTGATAATTATGGCAGAATCAAAAATTCCAATAGAATATAATGAAGATTCCATCCGGTCATTAGATTGGAAGGAACATATTCGATTAAGACCTGGTATGTATATCGGAAAGTTAGGTGATGGTTCAGCACCTGATGATGGTATTTATGTTTTAATGAAAGAAGTAATCGACAACTGTATTGATGAACATACCATGGGTTATGGCAAGCAGGTGGAAATTTCAATTCAAGGAAAACAAGTAACCATTCGTGATTATGGCCGTGGTATTCCGTTGGGGAAAATTGTGGATGTGGTAAGCAAAATTAATACAGGAGCTAAATACGATAGCAAAGCGTTTCAAAAATCCGTGGGTTTGAATGGCGTAGGTACTAAAGCGGTGAATGCATTAAGTGAAGATTTTGAAGTGACCGCATTTAGAGAAGGCAAACAAAGATCGGCTAGTTTTAAAAAAGGCGTATTGGTGAATGAAACCAAAGAAACTAAAACATCCGAGCCGAATGGCACATTGGTGGTTTTTACACCCGATGCAACCATGTTTAAAAACTACCATTACATACATGAATACATTGATGGGCAATTATGGAATTATTGTTATTTGAATGCAGGATTAAGTATCGTATTCAATGATAAAAAATACGTGAGTAAAAACGGGTTGTTGGATTTATTGGAAAGAAAAACAAATCCCGATGAATTACGCTATCCCATTGTTCATTTAAAAGGGGATGATATTGAAGTTGCCATATCGCATAACAACGATTACGGCGAGGATATATTTTCATTTGTAAATGGACAGTATACGACCCAAGGCGGAACGCATCAGCAAGCATTTAGAGAAGCTTATGTAAAAGTGATTCGTGATTATTATAAAAAGGATTACGAAGCTTCAGACATCAGAACTAGTATTGTAGCTGCAGTTTCGGTACGTGTACAAGAACCTGTTTTCGAGAGTCAAACAAAAACCAAGTTGGGTTCTCAAAATGTGGCGGATGGTGGCCCAAGTATGAAAAACTTTGTCACTGAATTTTTAGCAAAAGAATTAGATAATTTCCTGCATCGTAATCCTGCAACCGCAGATGCTTTAAAAAAGAGGATTGAGCAAAATGAGCATGAGCGTAAGGAATTAGCCGGGATTAAAAAATTAGCCAATGAGCGTGCAAAGAAAGCGAATCTGCATAATAAAAAATTAAGGGATTGCCGCGTCCATTTGAGTGATGATTTGCCTGTAAAAAATAAAGAGATGTTTATTTCCTTGCAAAAAGGAAGCACTCTATTTATTACGGAAGGAGATTCGGCTAGTGGTAGTATTACCAAATCACGCAATGTGGATACACAAGCCGTGTTTAGTTTAAGAGGTAAACCTTTGAATGCATTTGGCTTAACGAAGAAAGTGGTTTACGAAAATGAGGAATTTAATTTGCTGCAACATGCTTTAAATATTGAAGAAGGGTTGGAAGGATTGCGTTATAATCAAATTGTCATTGCTACTGATGCCGATGTGGATGGAATGCATATTCGTTTATTAATACTTACCTTCTTTTTACAATTTTTCCCTGACCTCGTTAAAAAAGGTCATGTATTTGTTTTAGAAACCCCATTATTCCGTGTACGTAATAAGCAAAAAACAATTTATTGCTATGATGAAAATGAAAAGCAAGCGGCAATAAAAGAATTAGGATCCAAGCCTGAGATTACCAGGTTTAAGGGATTGGGAGAAATTAGTCCTGAGGAGTTTGGTAAGTTCATCAATGCTGATATCAAATTGGATCCAGTGATTTTAGAACAAGGAGATCATATTCAACATTTACTAGAATATTACATGGGAAAAAATACACAGGAAAGACAGGAGTTTATTATCGAAAATTTACGTGCCGATTTAGATATTATCGAAACCAACTAAACCCTTTGATCTAACATTATGTTTGAGTTCCATAAAAATAGAAAACAATATTTTGACATGCAGGTGAATAACGCTGCACAATTTGTTATTCCTTTTATTGAACAAAAAATAACAATCACACCAGGAATGCAGGTGCTTGAAATTGGATGTGGCGAAGGCGGGGTGCTTAAGGCATTTGTTAACAAAGGTTGTTCGGGTGTAGGTGTTGAATTAGATGAATCAAGATTAGTGAATGCACGTGAATGGTTAAGGGAAGATATTGATTCGAATAAAATTCAATTTATCTCTAAAGATATTTATCAAGTAAATCCGGCTATTGAATTTCCTTCCTTGTTTGATATCATTGTGCTAAAAGATGTTATTGAACATATCCATGATCAAAAAAAGTTGATGGGTTGGATGCA
>CAJBLA010000253.1 GCA_903953815.1 uncultured Bacteroidota bacterium
ATTGGTGCTACTTTATTTTTTGGCGGATGGATGCCATTACATATTGGCAATTGGGAAGCCTTCAACCACATCATGGATTATATCCCTTCTTCGGTTTGGTTTATGGGAAAAACATTTTTCCTCATCTTTTTAATCATGTGGTTTAGATGGACCTTCCCAAGATTACGTGTGGATCAATTATTAAATTTAGAATGGAAATATTTATTACCAATAAGTTTGTTTAACCTTTTATTAGTCGCAGTGATTGCTATTTTAGGTTGGCATTTTTAACATTAAATGAAGTAGAAATATGTTTTTGAAAGAATATATAACAGATGTTGTTACCGGCGTAACCTCCTTATTAAAAGGCATGCGCAAAACAGGTTATTACTTTACGCATCCCAAAGAAATTATTACTGAGCAATACCCGGACAACCGGGCGACCTTATTAATGTCGGATCGATTCAAAGGTGAAGTAGTGATGCCACATGATGCCAACAACGAACATACTTGTACGGGTTGTACCGCTTGTGAGTTGGCTTGCCCAAATGGCACCATTAAAGTGGTAACGAAATTTGAAACCTCCCCTGAAGGAAAAAAGAAAAAAGCAATTGACACGCTAGTATATCGACTTGAACTTTGTACGATGTGTAATTTATGTATCGTTGCCTGTCCAAGTGATGCCATTAAAATGGCGCCCAATTTTGAGCACAGTGTATTTGACAGGACCAAATTAACCAAAGTATTAAATCAACCAGGATCTAAAATAAGGGAGGGCATAGAATAATGAATACATCAACTATT
The DNA here is from genome assembly GCA_903953815.1 of uncultured Bacteroidota bacterium. GTDB lineage: Bacteria > Bacteroidota > Bacteroidia > Chitinophagales > Chitinophagaceae > Sediminibacterium. The sequence continues at coordinate 784 of CAJBLA010000253.1, forward strand.
ATATTTTACGCTATTGCCGCACTCATATTGGGCGCCGCAATTTTAGCAGTGACCACACTTAAAATATTTCGTTCCGCTATTTGGTTATTATTTTCATTGGTGGGCATCGCTGCACTTTATTTTTGGATGCAGGTGGAATTTATTGCTGCCATTCAAATTGTGGTTTATGTGGGTGGAATTGTAGTGTTAATTATCTTTTCTATCTTCTTAACGCAACAATCAGGTAAGGAGATGGACAAGCCTGCCACGGGCAAAATGATATTTTCTGCTCTAGCTGCTTTATTCGGAACAGCATTCACTATTAATTTAATCAGTCATTACGGATTCAATAATATTTCAGCAGCACCCTTTAATCCAAGTGTGGATGAAATAGGTATGCAAATGCTAAGCACCACATCGCATGGTTTTATTTTACCGTTTGAAGTAGTGAGTATGTTACTATTAGCAGCGATGGTGGGCTGTATTGTTATCGCGATGAAACCAACAGAAGCAAATATTGTTCACTTAAACAAAAAGGAGGATTAATAACATGAACGAAGTACCCTTAACCCATATTCTTTTCGTTAGTACCGCTTTGTTTTTCATTGGCATGTATGGATTGTTTACTAGAAGAAATTTAATTACCATGCTCATGTCCATTGAGCTCATGTTAAATAGCGTGAATATTAATTTTGTAGCATTTAATAAATACTTATTCCCTGATAAATTAGATGGTTTATTTTTTTCTTTATTTATCATCACTATTGCTGCTGCCGAAGCCGCTGTAGCGATTGCCATTATTATTAATTTGTATCGTAGTCACCAATCCATTGATGTTGACGATGCCACTGAAATGAAATTTTAATTATTATGTCAAACTACTTATATATACTTTGGATTCCATTATTACCCCTTGCCACATTTGTGTTATTGGGTTTATTTGGACGCAAGCATTTTGCAAAAACTGCAGGCATCATTGGAACCGCCTCCTTACTTACATCAACCATCTTATCTTTTGTTGCAGCGAAACAATACTTTTTTGTAGACGGAAAAGTAAATGGGGTGTATCAAAAAATAATTGCTTTAAAATATACCTGGTTGCAGTTCAGCCCCAATGTATCCATTGATATGGGTATCATTGTAGATCCCATTTCAGTCATGATGTTAATTGTAGTTACATCGGTTTCCTTAATGGTACATGTGTTTAGCTTGGGCTATATGAAAGGCGAAGAAAGATTTGCTACTTATTATGCGTTCTTGTCTTTATTTACCTTCTCCATGTTGGGTCTGATATTATCGGTGAATATTTTTCAAGTATATATGTTCTGGGAATTGGTAGGGGTATCTAGCTTTTTATTAATTGGGTATTACTTTAATAAACCATCTGCAGTGGCCGCTTCCAAAAAAGCATTCATTGTAACGCGTTTTGCTGATTTAGGTTTTTTAATTGGTATTTTAATTATGGGCTTTTACGGAGGCACTTTAGATATTGGATTATTGATTGAAAAATTAACCTCAGCGCAGTCCCCTGAATTTTTAAGCATCACAAGTGCTAGCTTTTTAGGTGCAAGTATGCTTACTTGGGGTTTAACTTTAATATTTATGGGTGGCGCAGGAAAATCGGCTATGTTCCCTTTGCATATTTGGTTACCCGACGCTATGGAAGGTCCTACTCCTGTGTCCGCATTAATCCACGCAGCAACCATGGTTGTAGCGGGTGTTTATTTAGTGGCAAGATTATTTCCTATTTTTTCTATGGACGAATTGGCCTTAACCATCGTCACTTATGTGGGCGCTTTTTCCGCCTTACTTGCTGCAGTGATTGCTTGTACACAAACAGATATTAAACGTGTACTGGCTTATTCTACGATGTCGCAAATTGGCTATATGATGTTTGCCTTAGGCATTTCAAAAAATGGTGGTGAGGCAGGTTTAGGATACATGGCTTCGATGTTTCATTTATTTACCCATGCATTTTTCAAGAGTTTATTATTCCTAGGTGCAGGGTCGGTGATACATATGGTACATAGTAATGAAATGAAAGATATGGGTGGGCTAAGAAAATTAATGCCCATTACCCATGCTGCTTTTTTAATTGCTTGCTTAGCGATTGCAGGTATCCCTCCTTTTGCAGGATTTTTTAGTAAGGAAGAAATTTTAACGGCTGCCTTCCATGAGAATAAATTGATTTATGGGGTAGCGCTATTTACTGCTGCATTGACAAGTTTTTATATGTTCCGTTTATATTTCAATATTTTCTGGAGCAAGGATGCCGCAGCAAAAGCGCACCACAGTGATGGTCACGATGATGCACATGCACATGACAAAGAAAGTCATGGAGAAGGCACTTGGACCATGAAACTGCCTTTACTTATATTAACAGCTTGTGCAATAGGGGTTGGATTTATTCCTTTTTCTCAATTCATCACTTCCGATGGATTGGCATTAGAAACACATATTGATTTGGTATTCTCCATTGCTCCTGTCGCATTATCAATCATAGCTATTTTACTATCGGCTAATTTTTATAAAACGCAAAATGCAAAATCGGACAAAGCAGTTGCCCTATTTGGTGGCTTTTACAACGCTGCCTACAAAAAGTTTTATGTGGATGAATTGTATTTGTTTATTACCAAGAAAATTGTTTTCCCATTGATTGGACAACCTATTGCTTGGGCCGACCGAAATATTGTAGATGGCTTTATATTATTATTAGCCAATACAACAGCAAAAATTTCAGGGGCGATTAAAGGATTACAATCGGGTAAAGTACAAAACTATGCGCTTTACTTTTTTGGCGGTGTTATTGCATTGTCAATTTTATTTATTTATATCTGGAAATAAAATATTTATATGAACTTATCATTACTCATCTTATTACCCTTGCTAACCGCCTTACTCATTTTATTGAGCAAGAATTTAGCACAAATAAGAGTCATTGGATTAGCAGGATCATTAGCACAATTAGGCGCTGCTGGTTGGTTGTTGAAATTATTTATGGATCAAAGGGCTGCAGGCAATACTGCTACCTATTTATTTGAAACAAATGCCGTTTGGTTTAAAGCATTAAATATTAATTACCATATTGGCATTGATGGTATAGCACTCGCCATGATATTATTAAGCGCTTTAGTCGTGGTTGCGGGCATACTTGTTTCCTGGACTATGGAAAAATTAAGTAAGGAATATTTTTTCTTATTGGTATTATTAAGCATGGGCGCGTACGGATTTTTTATCTCCTTGGATTTGTTCACTTTGTTTTTCTTTTTAGAAGTAGCCGTTATACCTAAGTTCTTATTAATTGGTATTTGGGGCAGTGGCAAAAAAGAAAACAGCGCTATGAAGCTGGCCTTAATGTTAATGGCGGGTTCAGCATTGGTGTTTGTTGCCTTAATGGGTATTTATTACAACACGCACAGCTTTGATATGGTACAAATTGGACAAATGGGTATTTCATTAGGTGTACAAAAATTCTTTTTTCCGTTTTTATTTTTAGGCTTTGGCATATTTGCAGCCTTATTCCCTTTTCATACTTGGGTACCCGATGGTCACGCTTCAGCACCAACGGCAGCTTCCATGTTTTTAGCAGGTATCTCCATGAAGCTTGGAGGTTATGGTTGCTTACGCATGGCAGCATTAATGCCCGATGCAGCACACAGTTATTCCTGGATCATAATTTTACTCGCTACTATTGCAATCATCTATGGTGCATTTGCTACCATGATGCAAACCGATTTAAAATATATCAATGCCTATTCTTCCATCAGTCACTGCGGATTTGTCATATTAGGAATTGGCATGTTGAATAAAACATCTATTAATGGCGCAGTGATTCAAATGGTTTCCCATGGATTAATGACGGCTTTATTTTTTGCTGCTATTGGCATGATTTATTCCAGAACCCATACCAGAATGGTTGCACAATTAGGTGGCTTATTGAAAGTAATGCCGTTTATATCTACCGTATTTGTGATTGCCGGTTTATGTTCTTTGGGTTTACCTGGCTTTAGTGGTTTTGTGGCAGAGATGACCGTATTTATGGGCGCTTGGCAAAATCCAGATGGGTTTTACCGTATCGCAACCATTTTATCAGCAGCCTCTATTGTAGTCACTGCAGTTTATATACTACGCGCTACAGGTAAAACCATTATGGGACCTATTTCAGACGAGCATACTCTTTTAGGTGATGCTACCTGGAACGAAAAATTTGCAGCTGGTTTGTTAATCGTAGGCATATTAATTATTGGGTTGGCACCGTTCTTAATTAACCAATTGATTATGCCCGCCACTGATTTTTTAATGATCAATATTGACAAAGCCATTACCCTTAAATAATTAGAATAATGCTATCTAACATTTTTATATTACTCAGACAGGAACTTATACTTAGCTTACTTATATTTTTATTGCTATTTATTAAAATAGGCAAAGAAAGAAGTAATGAAACGGTTTTGAACCTCATTAATATTTTATTATTTGTCAACCTAGCAGCGGGGTTATTTGGCATGAGCGAAGGCGGTGCATTTAATGGTATGTTTACAACCAACGCCTTTATTGTATTAGAAAAAAACATATTAAACTTAGCGATACTTTTAATCTCCATGCAATCCTACGTTTGGCTGAAACATCATAAGCAAGTCACTGAATTTTATTTACTCATATTCACTTCCTTACTGGGCATGTTTTTTATGATTTCAAGTGGCAACTTATTAATGTTTTATTTAGGGCTTGAAATGAGCACTATTCCATTGGCTGCTGCTGCCAACTTCGATTTGGCAAAACGTAAGTCATCTGAAGCTGCGATGAAATTAATCCTATCCTCTGCATTCTCCTCTGGTATTTTATTAATGGGTATTTCATTTTTATACGGCACCAGTGGCACACTAAGCTTTGACGTATTAACAGCGCATATCGGCAATGACCCAATGCAATTGTTTGCATTCATTTTATTGGTCTCTGGTTTTGCATTTAAAATATCTGCAGTCCCTTTTCACTTATGGACCGCAGACGTTTACGAGGGTTCACCAGTAGCAGTGACGGCGTTTTTATCGGTAGTATCTAAAGCAGCTGTATTATTTACCTTTACCTCTATTTTATATAAAGTATTTACACCAATCGCTACGGTATGGTATGGGGTTTTGGTAGTGTTATCGGTGGCCACTATTTTAATAGGTAATTTATTTGCAATCAGACAGGATAATTTCAAACGGTTCCTTGCATTTTCATCCATTGCGCAGGTGGGCTTTATTTTAATTGGTATTTCAGGAAGTTCGCAAGCAGGATCTGCTTCATTGGTGTACTTTGTTTTAATTTATGTATTCTCTAATTTAGCTGCCTTTGGGGTAGTAACCGTGGTGAGTGCATTAACAGGGAAGGAAAATATTTCAGACTTTAAAGGATTTTATAAAACCAACCCTTTTTTATCCTGGGTTTTAACCATCGCTTTATTCTCATTAGCTGGAGTACCTCCTACTGCAGGATTTTTTGGTAAATTATTTTTAATGATGGCTGGTGCTGCTAAAGAAAATTACGGACTCATTACTTTTGCTGCCTTAAATATGGTCATTTCCTTTTTCTATTACTTAAAAGTGGTGAAGGCAATATTCATGGAGGAAAATGAGCAACCGATTCAAAAATTAAGCGTTCCAGGAATAACAAAGTTGGCAATGTATATCTGTGTAGCAGGAATTATTATTACTGGATTAG
>CAJBLA010000254.1 GCA_903953815.1 uncultured Bacteroidota bacterium
CTTTTACTGGACCAAAAATACTGGCCTCCTTGACTGCTTTATTTCCCCAGACACCGTTGTCACAAATCGCAGCCAATCCGTTTTCATCTAATAAATTCATGGGCACTTGCATGAACTGCATCGTAGCACCTCCTTGTAAAAAAAGTACTTCATACGCATCATCTAAACCCATTAATCTTTTAATAATTTGTTGCGCCTCTGTTACTACTTCAACAAAATGCGAAGTGCGATGTCCTATTTCTAAAATAGATAATCCGGTGTTATTAAAATTATGAATCGCTGCAGCCGCTTGTTCCAAAACTACTGTAGGTAAGATAGATGGGCCTGAATTAAAATTGTGCAGTTGCATTATTTGAAATAAATTATTTAAAATCTTTTTTAATCAATTAGAACGTATATCAAATTAGGCTTCGGTGTTTGTATTTCCAATATGCATGTTTGATTCGTTTTCCGCATCATCGACTGTGGTAACACCTCCGGATACGACGTATTTCATTGCCTCAGATGCAGTCACCCCTTTGGGCATTTTTTTAATTCGATCTGCGGAAACAATATAAGTAATGCCTGAAATTGCATAGGAATGCGGAACGTACACAGTAACAAAATCTTTTAATCCAAAATGTTCTGTATTTGTTTGTGTGATAAATCCTATTCTCCACACATCAGTTGAATCAACATTGACTAAAACAGGTTCATCAAATTTTTTCTTATTTCCTGCGAATGCTTCTAAAAAATCTTTGACAGATGAATAAATAATTTTTACTCCAGGTGTTTTTTCTAAAATCTTATCAAAGACAGACATTAATCTTTCTACAAAAAATAAGGACGACAACCAACCTATAAATAATACGAGTGTAATTGCGACCACAAAACCGAGTCCTGTTACTTTAGGAATTTGTCCATCGACTTCGGCAAATTGTAAGGGGAAAATAAAATTAAGCAGGTTGGGTAAAAAATTATCTACCCAATTAAACAAACTAACTATCACCCAAATAGTCACACCAATAGGTGCCAGAACGACTACGCCTTGAAAAAATAACTGCGCAACTGAACTTAAGATCTTTTTTCGTATGACTTGTTGCCTTAGACTGGGCATTTTGAATGGATTTAGGCTCAAATTTCAAACAATTTTGCCATTTGACATAAAATATAAAAAAATAACCCTGGAAACTTTGAAAACGCAAATAGTTTCCATAGTTTTGCGCCTTCAAATCAACCTATGGAAGAAAGAATTGTCAATAAAGCCCAGGAATTAATGTTTCAAACCGGGGTCAAGCACGTCACTATGGATGATTTAGCCACCCAATTGGGTATTAGCAAAAAGACCATTTACCAATATTATAAGGACAAGGATAGTTTGGTTACAGCTGTCGTGGAAAAGGAGCTGAACAATCATGCCCAAATTTGTAATACCAGCATGCTGAGTGCTGAAAATGCGGTGCATGAAATATTTCTTTTAATGGCGGTGATTCAAGAAATGTTTAATAGAATGAACCCACTTGCATTGTTTGAGATTGAAAAATATTATCCTTTGGCTTTTGAAAAAATTAAAACCCATAAAGACGACTATATCTATTCAATGATCAGTGCAAACTTGGAAAAAGGAATGAATGAAGGTTTATATCGCAAAGAGATTGATATTAATATTCTATCAAAATATCGATTGGAAACAAGTTTAATTCCTTTTAATATTCATGTATTTCCTCCCAACAAATTTGATTTGCTAAAAGTGAATTTACAAATTATTGAACACTTTGTGTATGGTGTTGCCACTTTGGAAGGTCACAAACTAATGGATAAATACAAATCAGAAACCCTAAGTAAATAAATATTAATTAATATATACCAATGAAACAATTTTTTATCCTTTGTGCTGTTTTAATACTAACTGTAAATGCGGAAGCACAAAATAAAACGAAGCAAGTGTATGCATTCTCACTTGAGGAATGCGTAACCTTTGCGAAAAATAACAATGTACAAGTAAAAAATTCATTACTTGCGATTGAGGCGCAAATTCAAACCAATCGTGAAATTGGCGCTGCAGCTTTTCCAACTATTGGAACCAATGCTGGCGTGAATGATTTTATTAAGATACCTACCTCTTTATTGCCTGCACAAATATTTGGTGGTGCTGCTGGAACTTATATCCCAGTGCAGTTTGGTACCAAATACAATGCGAACTATGGTATTAATTTCCAACAGTTACTATTTGATGGTCAAGTATTTGTTGCTTTGAAAGCGAGGGCATCTTCCTTACAGTGGCAAAAGAAAAATGCTGCATTAACCGAGGAAGCAATTAAAACAAATATTTATAAAATATATTACCAATTATCAGCAAGCAAAACGCAGCTTAATATTTTAGATGCCAACATTGTACGTTTGTCAAAACTAGCGCATGATGCGGAGGTAATGTATAAAAATGGGTTTGCTGAAAAGTTAGATGTAGACAAGGTAAGTGTTCAATTAAATAACTTACAAACTGAAAAGATAAAAGCAAACAATAGTGTAGCCATTGGTTTTATGGGTTTAAAAATGTTAATGGGTATGCCCGTAAATGATAGCTTAGCCTTAACGGAAGTAATTGATGAGAAAAGTTTAGATAAAGATGTTTTAGTGGAGAATGATTTTCAATATGGCGTAAGAAAAGATTTTCAATACTTAAGTGAAACAAAAAAATTAACCGAATTTAATGTTAAGCGCTATCAATTAGGCTACTTACCTACCATTAGCTTTTCAGGAAGTACTTCAAAAAACGCATTGCGTACGAAATTTGATTTTTTTGAAGGGGGTAGCTGGTTTAACACGACCATGGTTAGTTTAAACATTAATCTTCCTTTATTTAACGGATTTGCGCGTGATGCACGTCTGAAAAAAACAAAAATTGAATTACAGCAAATCGAAAATCAACTAGGCGGTTTAAAAAATAATATTGACAATGAAATTACGCAAGCGAAACTAAACTATATGTCCTCAGTAGCTACTATGCAATTTCAAAAAAAGAATATGCAATTAGCAGAAACGGTTTATCAACAAACAAAAAAGAAATTTGAAACGGGGACAGGTTCCAACACTGAAATTTCAGCTTCACAAGCGGACTTAGTGACTGCGCAGAATAACTATATGAACGCCTTATATAGCGCATTAATCGCGAAAGTAGATTTACTTAAAGCAACAGGAAAATTATAAAATAAAATACACTGCAAAATTTAAATGCAGAAAAATAGTAAATGATAAAATCAAACATAATGAAAAATTACGCAACATTAATTATCGGATCATTGGTATTGTTTTTAGTCGCTTGTGGTGGCGATAAAAACTCAGTAGAAGCTAAAAAAACAGCATTGGCTAATTTAAAAAAACAAGCTTTAGAAATTAGTATCAACATTGCTAATCTAGAAAAAGAAATTAAAACGATGGGTGGCGCTAAAGCTGACAAAACCATTTTAGTTTCTATTGACACCGTTAAAACTCAGGTATTTGATCATTATATTGAGCTTCAAGGAAAAATTGAATCCGAAAGTGTTTCTTACATAACACCGCGTGCTGGTGGCGGTCAAGTAAGGTCTCTTTATGTTAAAAGAGGAGATATTGTGAAAAAGGGACAATTATTACTACAATTAGATAATAGCTTAATTAAGCAAAGCGCAGCTGCTGCGTCTCAAAACATAGAAACGCTTAAAGCACAAGCTGCTTTAGCAAAATCAGTATATGAAAAACAAAAGAATTTATGGGAACAAAATATTGGTAGCGAAATTCAATTGTTAACTGCAAAAACAAATGCGGAAGCATTGGCTAGTCAACTAAAAGGTGCTACTGAACAAGTAGGCATTATTAAAGACCAATTAGCTTATACGAGTATTTATAGTGATGTAGATGGCATTGCGGAGGAAGTAAATATACATGTGGGCGAAATGTTTATGGGCGCTGGTCAAATAAAAATAGTAAACACACAAAAGTTAAAAGCAACAGCATTGGTTCCTGAAAACTATACGGGGAAGGTGCGTGTGGGTAGTGATGTGGCTTTAAACTTTCCTGATATGCAAAAGACGATCGAAACAAAAATTAGCGTGATGGGCAAAGTGATTGATCCGTTAAGCAGAAGCTTTTTTATTGAAACTAAATTAGCGCCTAACAGTGATTTTAGACCCAATCAATTAGTACAAGTAAGAATTAAAGATTATTCTAAAGCAAACGCCTTAAGCATCCCCATCAATATTTTACAAAATGATGAAAAGGGTAAATTCGTTTATGTAGCTATTAGCGAGAATGGAAAGATGATTGCACGCAAAAAAATGATTACAGTAGGTGAGTTTTATGGTGATAATATGGAAGTATTAGGCGGATTAGCCATTGGAGATGCAATAATTACTACTGGGTACCAAAACTTATTTGATGGTCAGTTTATCACAACAGTAGCTAAATAAATCATTCAACTCATTAACAGATTACCATGTCGACAATTCAAAATATAAAAGAAAAATTTAAGGAGTTTAAACCTACTTCTTGGAGTATCACCAACAAAACTTCGATATACCTACTTATGTTATTTATAAGTATCGGGGGTATATTCCAGTTTTTGACCCTCCCTAAAGAGCAGTTTCCTGATATTATTATCCCAACCATATTTGTACAAACCGTTTATGTAGGTAATTCACCTAAGGATATTGAGAACCTGGTAACAGTTCCTATCGAAAAACAAATCAAGGGTATTACAGGCGCGAAAATTACAAAGTTCAGTTCCAACTCCCAACAGGACTTTTCGGCCATTACCATTGAGTTTGGGACCAATGTGCCAACAGATGTGGCGTTACAAAAGGTGAAAGATGCGGTGGATAAAGCCAAGTCCGATTTACCGAATGATTTAACACAAGCGCCTAGGGTCATTGAGATTAGTTTAAGCGAGCAGCCTATTATGTATGTAAATATTAATGGTAACTACGATTTAGTGCAGTTATCCAAGTATTCAGAATTATTAAAAGATAAATTAGAGAATGTTTTTCAAATTAATAGAATTGATATCGTAGGCGCGCCTGAAAGAGAATTTCAAATTAACGTAGATAATTATAAGATGCAAAGTGCAGGTATCACTTTTGATGATATCACTTTTGCAATTCAGCGTGAAAATTTAGATTTATCAGGTGGTTTATTGGAAGTAGGTACGATGAATCGTAACCTACAATTAAAAGGTCAATTAAAAAATGCGAATGATATTAGTAATATCATTGTTCGCAACACTAGTGGTTCTGCTATATATTTAAAAGATGTAGCCAATATTGTGGATACGGTAAAGACCAATGAAAGTTATGCGCGTTTAGATGGTAAAAATGTAATGACCTTAAATATCATTAAAAGAAGTGGTGAAAATTTAATTGCAACTTCAGATGCGGTAAAAAAAGTGGTGGATGAAACTATATTGAATGATTTTCCTTCAGACTTAAAAGTAGTTATATCGGGTGACCAAAGTATTAGAACCAGAAGTTCCTTTACGGAATTAGTCAATTCCATTGTTATTGGATTTGTACTTGTATTAATTGTACTTATGTTTTTCATGGGTGTGACCAACGCATTCTTTGTTGCCTTATCGGTGCCGTTGAGTATGTTTGTTGCCTTTGTATTTATTCCAGGTGCTGAACTAATTGTAGGAAACAGCATCACCCTAAACTTTATCGTACTATTTGCACTATTGTTTGGATTGGGTATTATTGTAGATGATGCCATTGTAGTTATTGAAAACACCCATCGTATTTTTATTCAGGGTAAAGGAAAATTATCAGCTACGGTGTCGGCGAAAATGGCTGCAGGCGAAGTGTTTGTTCCAGTGTTAGCAGGTACCATTACTACATTGGCGCCCTTTTTCCCATTACTTTTCTGGCCAGGATTGATTGGTAAGTTTATGATTTACCTACCTACGATGTTAATATTTACATTAACCGCTTCCTTATTGGTGGCGTTTATCATGAACCCAGTTTTTGCGGTTGATTTTATGAATCATGAAGAGGAAAGTGAAGAAGACAGATTAAAAAACAGGGCGAAGATATTTAAGCAAAAAGGATTTTGGATCCCCGTAATTGTTGGGGTTTTATTGGATTTAACTGGATTTACTTTTTTAGGTAACCTGCTTATATTCTTTATGGTATTAGTATTAGCCAATAGATATTTTATTGCTTCTGCGATTCATAAATTCCAAACTGTCACTTTACCAAATTTAATGCGCATGTATGAAAACGGATTGCGCCGTGCATTAACAGGATGGAGACCCGTAAAATTATTAATGGGCACTTTTGTATTGTTGGTCGTTTCCTTTGTGGTATTTGGAATAAGCGTTGCTAAGGGTCGCGTAGGGATTGAATTTTTCCCGGTGGGTGATCCCAATCAATTATATGTTTATTTAAAATTACCGGTAGGTACACAGGTGGGATACACTGATTCGGTAACCAAAGTGCTTGAAGCCAAAGTAAATAAAGTACTAGACAACGAGCCCGGTAAGCGAAATCCAATTGTTGAAAGTATTATTTCCAATGTGGCAGTAGGCGCAGGCGACCCAATGCGTGGTGACCGAAGCCCGCACGCAGAATTAGGGCGATTACAAATCAATTTTGTTGAATTTGAAAAACGAGATGGTAAATCAACCGCTCCGTATTTGGATGCAATTCGTGCACAATTAAAAGGAATACCTGGTGCTGAAATATCAGTAACACAGGAACAAAGTGGTCCGCCAACCGAACCCCCTATTAATATTGAAATTCAAGGCGATGATTTTGATAATTTAATTAAAACAGCAGTGGGTTTAAAAAACTATTTAGATTCAGTGCAGGTGCCGGGTGTAGAAGAATTAAAAATGGATGTGGACTTACAAAATCCAGAATTAACTTTAACGGTAGATCGTGAGCGTGCACTAATTGCCGGGGTTTCATCAGCGCAAGTAGGTATGCAAATTAGAACCGCTTTATTTGGTAAGGAAGTTTCAAAAATTAAAGATGGCAAGGAAGAATATAAAATTCAATTACGTAATGAAAGTTTACAACGTAAAAACTTAGTGGATATATTGAATATGCGTTTATCCTTTAGAGATATGGCAGCAGGTGGTATGGTTAAAAATATTCCTATTAGCTCATTGGTAAAAGTAGAACCTACCAATACCTTAGGTAGTGTAAGACGTAAGGATCAAAAACGCCTTATTCAATTAAGTTCAAATGTATTATTAGCGCAAGGCTTTAACCCTACTTCCGTAAACGCGGTTATTGCACAATACATTTCAAATTTTAATGGCTTACAAGAAGGGGTTACCATTAAGCAAACTGGCGAAAACCAACAGCAATTAGAAACAGTAAGCTTTTTAGGAAAAGCGTTGATCATTGCATTAATGTTGATCCTTTTCACTTTGGTGTTACAGTTTAATTCTATTTCAAAATCGGTGATTATTTTAACAGAGATTTTATTTAGTATCATTGGCGTATTATTAGGATTCTCCATATTTGGTATGAAAGTATCTGGAGTAATGACCGGCTTAGGTATTGTAGGTTTAGCAGGTATCGTTGTGAAAAATGGTATATTAATTATTGAATTCACCGATGTATTAAGAGCAAGAGGCATGAAAACCAAAGAGGCATTAGTGCAAGCAGGTAAAACCAGGATTATCCCTGTACTATTAACTGCATTGGCTGCGATCCTAGGCTTTATACCTATTGCGATTGGCTTTAACATTAACTTTGTGACTTTATTTAGTGAGTTAAATCCACATATCTTTTTTGGCGGCGATAGCGTTTCTTTCTGGAAGCCATTAAGCTGGACCTTAATTTTTGGATTGATATTCGCGTTTTTCATGACCTTGTTTATTGTACCTGCGATGTATTTAATCGCTGAACGTTTACGCCGTCCAATGCGTCGTCACTTTGGAGGTAAATGGATTAGCATGTTGGGAATACCTCCATTAACTTTTATCTTTTTACCATTAATGTTTGTGACTGCTTTCATTCACAGAAGAAATGAAAAAAGAAGAAACGCAAACAATAATGCAAATGGCGATAAAATAATTAATGGTTCTTGGTATTAAACCATCAGTTGATTTAGTTTAATTATTGCAGTGAATCAATTACAGTAAATCGATTAAAGCAAAAAACTATAGCAAAAAGCCCTCCTCCGAAATTCGGAGGAGGGCTTTTTTATCTGCGGTATAATTTCGTACTGCTATTCGTTAACAAATTGGTAATCGTAATTATACATTGATCAACCCAGTGTTTTTTACCAGAACTTAATATACAAGGCGGATAAAATCATCAGTATGGAAACGATTAATACCAAGGTGGTGTTATCTACTTTAAACATTGACTTATCGGATACAAAAGCTTTTGGATTTACTTTTGGTCCAAATAATGTAATCACTACCATTAATATGGCAGTTATAATTCCGGCAATACCCATTGCAACTAAAAATGGAATTTTATATACGCCCGCGCTATTCGGATACGCTGTATAATAGAATGTTTCATTGCCAAATACCATCGGCGCAAATTCATTATAGAATAAGGATAAAATAAAACCACCTAAGATACCTACTATGGCTGCAGTTCCTGTAGTACGTTTCCAAAACATACCTAATACAAACACCACCAATACCCCTGGGCTAATAAAGCCTGTATACTTTTGAATAAATGTAAATCCTCCTGCACCTCCGATGCCTAAAATATCATCCCAAGTGAATATTACACTAATACACATGGCGCATATAACCACCCATCTTCCCATATTCACTAATTTTTGCTCACTCGCCTCTTTGGCAAAATATTTTTTATAAATATCCAAAGTGAAAATGGTACTAATACTATTTGATTTACCTGCTAAGGAAGCAACGATAGCTGCAGTAAGCGCTGCTAGTGATAAACCTTTTATACCCGTAGGTAAAAATGCCAATACCGCAGAGTACGCACCATCCATACCGCCCACCAAATGATTTAAATGTCCATTTTTATGGAGTACGTAAGCCGCAATACCCGGCAACATTACAATGACAGGCATTAATAATTTTAATAAAGC
>CAJBLA010000255.1 GCA_903953815.1 uncultured Bacteroidota bacterium
CAGGTACAGCATTATACCGGTATATACCGATCCAATTGAACTAGGTAATAGCTATAGATTTATTCAAAAAATTAACGACACTTTGGATCAAACTTTTCATGTATTTAATGACAATTTAAATAATGGCAAAGTAAACCAAAGACCACTAAGGGGTGGTTCGGATTCTTTGGAAGTAAAATTAAAAGATAATATCTCTGTTGAGATGCAATGTATTTCTAGGCCCACCTATCTATATTTCTATTCCCTAAACCAACAAAGTGGCGCTGGCCCTGGAGGCGGAATTACCCCTGCTAATCCAACCAATAATATTCAAGGCGGTGCTTTAGGTATATTTTCCGCACATACAGTTGAAAAAAAGATGATTAGGGTACAATAAAAAGTATTTTATTGTTGTTTATTTTGGAGCAAAGCTGTTTGCAAATGCTTCCTATTTCATGAAATGGCTCTCCTATAATGATGATTTACAACTACCTTTGTGCCTAAGCAGAAATTAGCAAAATAAATGATTTATAAGATTCTAACTGTAATTGGTTTGGCAACTTTTGAAATATATGCTGCTATCCCAGCTGGATTTGCCTTTAAACTTCATCCAATTGAGATTTTTTCATACAGTGTTTTGGGAGGTTTAATTGGCATATTTGTGGCAGCCTACCTAGGTGACATCATTAGAAAATGGGTAAGTAAAGTAAGAAAAAATAAAGTGAATAAGGAGACGAAAGAGCCTGGATTTGTCTTAAAAATTTGGCAGAAATATGGGGTTATTGGTTTAGGCTTATTGGGTACCATGAGTGTTGGAGCGCCTATAAGTATTGGAATTGGAGTAGGCTTTAATGTGCCTACCAATAAAATGGTATTTTGGTGCAGTCTAGGCGTGATATTACGCTGTGCGATTTTCACAGCAATTGGTTATTATGGTCTTAAATTGTTTTAATTTTTAACGTTTTAATATGCAAATAACTATTTTACGTATTGCCAGAAAGATTCATAGAACAATGGGCGCGTTCTTGTTTCTATTCTTTTTTATTGTTGCTATCACTGGATTAATCCTGGGTTGGAAAAAAAATAGTAACGGATGGATACTTCCTGCAACAGCAAAAGGAATTTCAACAAATTTGAATACTTGGAAAACAACAACGGAACTTTTAAAAATTTCTGACAGCGTTTTAATTACAAAAGTTGATAAATCATTAAGTACAAAATTAGATAGAATTGATATCAGAAAAGATAAGGGAATCGTTAAATTTATTTATACCGACAACTATTGGGAGATTCAATTAGATGGACAATCAGGGGATGTTTTACAAATAAATCAGCGCAGGTCTGATTTTATTGAGGATATACATGATGGATCATTTCTTGATTACTATTTCAAAACCGACGGAGAGCCATTCAAGCTAATTTATACATCAATCATGGGTGTTGCATTATTCTTTTTTACTTTAACGGGATTTTGGTTGTGGATAGGGCCAAAAGTAATTAGGAATAAAAAAAGAAAATAAGCATTTAAAGCGTTTAGATACTAATACCTAAAGGATGGCTGGCTTTTAATGAGGTTTATAAACCTCACAAGCCAAACTTTATAGTTCAGCATCCACTCAAATACCCCAAATTTGAAAAGTTTAAGTATCTTAGATCAGCATAAAATTTATTTAAATGAAATTATATATAAGCTGTTTAGCTGCGCTATTAATACTATTTATTTCATGTAAGCAACAACCTGATTTTGACGCTGTTAAAATTGGAGAAAATAACTGGATGATTAAAAATTTAGATGTGGTTACATTTAAAAATGGTGATACCATTCCAGAAACCAAAACGAAAGAAGAATGGGTGGCTTACGGTACTGCTAGAAAAGCAGCATGGTGTTATTATAATAATGATATCGGGGAAGGTGCGCAATTTGGAAAATTATACAACTGGTATGCCGTAAATGATCCAAGAGGATTGGCTCCAGAAGGTTGGCATATCCCAACGGATGTAGAATGGGGCTTATTGGTATTAGAGTTGGGTGGAGATAAAAAAGCAGGGCATGCATTAAAATACACTTATGGATGGGATAACAATAAAGATAGTTCTGGCAATGGCACTAATGCGAGTGGTTTTGAAGCATTACCTAGTGGTTTAAGAAATGGCTTAGGCGCATTTGGCTATAAAGGTCAAGGTGGCGGATGGTGGTCATCTACTGCGATAGATACTACAAAATCTTGGTACAGATTTGTGTTATATGCTAGCCCGATGGTTTTTAAAGATGCTTACGGAAATAGAAATGGATTGGCAGTTAGATGCGTAAAAGACAAATAATGAAAACGATTATTAAAAATAATATAATCATTTTAAGTGCATGTATGCTGCTTTTAGGATGTGGTTCAAAAAAAGAAAAGATAGCTTTTGATAAAGATAATGGCGGATTGTATTTACCGGATGGATTTGGTGCAGTGGTTGTAATTGATAGTATCGGCCCTTCCAGACATTTAGCAGTTAAAGAGAATGGTGATATTTATGTAAAATTAAAAATTACATCAGATGCGCCGGGATCAATAGCGTTAAGAGATGAGAATGGTGATGGCAAAGCAGATATTATTCAACCATTTGGTAGTTATGTAAACGATGGCATTTTCGCAACTGGTATGCGTATAAATAATAGCTATTTGTACTATAGCACTGAGCAAGTAGTATACAGACAAAAATTAGACGACCAATTAGTGCCAACTTCAAAACAAGAAATTGTGTTGATTGATGAAAATGCACAATGGCATATTGCTAAACCTTTGACTTTTGATCATGTAGGTAATATGTATGTGCCCTATGGCGCTCCCTCAAATGCATGCGCAAGTTATATTTCGACTAAGGGAACTTCAGAACAACAAGCTGGCCAAAACCCTTGTCCAGAATTAATCAATCATGCAGGTATTTGGAAATTTAAAGCAAACGCATTAAACCAAACGCAGAAAGATGGAACACAAGTAGGAACTGGGTTAAGAAGTATTGTTGCCATGGATTGGAATAAGCAAACCAACTCCTTATTTGCAGTACAACATGGCAGAGATGATTTGCATTTATTATGGCCACAATATTATTCAGCATGGGAAAATGCAGTTACACCTGCAGAGGAATTTTTTGAAGTGACTGAAAATAGTAATTACGGTTGGCCTTATTCGTATTATGATCTTTTCAAAAAACAAAAATTACAAGCGCCTGAATATGGTGGAGATGGAAAGAAACTTGCGGTTGACCAAAGCTATACAAATCCACTAGCAGCATTTCCTGCACATTGGGCACCAAATGATATATTATTTTATACAGGTTCCCAATTCCCCGATAGATATAAAAATGGCGCATTTATAGCCTTTCACGGATCTACCAATAGAGGCCCATATCCACAAGCAGGTTATATGGTAGCGTTTGTGCCTTTTGAAAACGGGAAACCTTCCGGTGAATGGGAAGTATTCGCAGATGGATTTGCTGGCGTAGATACGATTGTAAATGTAAGTGATGCCAAATATAGGCCCATGGGGCTTGCCCAAGGACCTGATGGATCTTTATATATCAATGATTCGAAGAAAGGAAAAATTTGGAGAATACTATACAAAGAAGATAAAACAAAGTTTAACCCATCTGCGTTAGCTAAAATGGACATAAGAAAAAATACTGCTAATAATATTAAAACACCGGATCCGGTTAAAAATATCATTCAATTAAAGTATAGTAAAATTGGTGCCCAAATTTATCAGACCTACTGTACCAATTGTCATCAAAGTAATTTAAATGGGGATGGGAATAGAAATCCTTCATTAATTAAATCAAACTATTTGAATGATAAATCTAGTTTCAGAAATTTAATATCAAATGGCAAAGGAAACATGCCTGCATTTAAAAATATTTCAGACAAAGAAATAGACGAACTAGAAACCTACCTACAATCGGTCATTAATAAAAAATAAAAAAAGAGGCCCATATTGCTATGGGCCCCTATCGTATTTTACAACTTATGCCAATTTAAAATAATTACTTCATCAATCCCATTATTGGAGTTTGATCGTAAACGATAAATTCCTCAATGACTTTACCATCTTTATTAAACTTGTCCCCTTGAAAATTTACAACTTCAACTGATTTATCTCCTTTTGTGAATTTAACTGTAATGTATGAATAAACATAGTCACCTTCAGTGCCATCTTTAAAGTTAAAGTGACTTCCCCATACATATCTTTTTGGTTGAACTTGTAGTTTAAATCCAGAAGCTTGAAACTGTCTTAGCATCGCTACATTCTCAGCTAGGTTAGTTATTCTTAAGTTATCATGAAAAATAGCAGTATCTGCATATTTTTTTACATAACTAAGGGTATCAAAAGTTTCCATATCAGTAAATGTAGCTTTGATTGCATCAATATTTGCTGAACTATCATAATTAACCCCAAATTGATGTGGATCAGCAGTTACTGCATTATTTTGATTACCAGAAGTACATGAATACACGGTGATTGCAAGCACCGCAATTAGAAATACATTTTTCATTTTTAAAGTTTTGATTTAAGCCCCAAAGAAAGAAAAATCAACTGAATTGTATTTTAAATACCCCCTATTTTTTGTTCCGTTATACGAATTAGGAACATATTTTTATTATTTTTGATTACTTAACAAGTAAATTATGAAAACAATAAAAATTATCTACTGGATTACTACAGGTATTATCTGCCTATTTTCATTAGGAGCTGTACAGATGAACTCTCAAATGGCTATTGATGGCGCAAATCACCTACTTATACCACGTTACCTTGGTCTTGAAGTTAGTATTGGGCAATTAATAGGCTTGGTACTTTTAATCGTTCCAGCTGTGCCTGCTCGATTTAAAGAATGGGCTTATGTGGGTTATGGGATTATGTATTTAACGGCAATAAATGCGCACTTGGCAGTGGGAGACGCCTTTGTCCCTTATGCTTTAATGGGAATTATTTTCTTTGGCTTATTATTAACCTCCTATATAACTTTTCACAAATTACAGGCAGCAAAAAATAACTAAGCACATTTTTAATATTGTTGAAATTTTACTGTTAAAAAAATAGGCGCATCGACGGATGCGCCTATTTTTATTCTTAATTTAAACCTGAACATACTATTTACCAAGCGCGCAATGGTTTTACTTTTGGTGTTGCAATTGTCGATTTTGATCCAGGTATTAACAATATATCAAAATCAACCTTAGTGTTCGCAGGAACAATGGCTTCAAAGCCTACTAGTATGGTGCCTGGATTTGGAGCGTCATAATCTCTGGGTGGATTTGTAGACCAGGTTTTCATAGTTATATTTTTTGCACCTGATACCTTTAAGGTTAGTGTCTTTCCTCCTTTTTTTAAGAGTGCTGTTTCCGGTCCAACTATTTCAACATCAGCAGGTGTGAGCATCGTCCACCTGACTTTTGTTTCACGATTTAATGTTTGAATTTCGTCTCTTACAACAACATGATTTTTATTTACAATGGCAATGCCTCGTGTACTTGAAGCAAGTTGATTTTTATATACCGTACTCAAATCAAATGTCACTTGCATGAAATTGGGATCCTTATTCTCATTGATAATGGGTGCATCTCCTTCTACCACCTGAAGTTGGCTATCAATAGTTAGTGTATTATGCGCATAATTATTAAGTCTAAAAACATCCCATCTTTCAGAATTTTGTGTGCGCCCCCAAAGTTTAACCCCTTTGGACTCTAGTGATTCGTAATTTTGCATACCAAAATCCATTGCCCATCTTTGACCATCAGCATCCATAATAAAAGAACCAATATCCATATGTGCATGATTGATTGAGGCTGACCCACCTTTTGCTGCAATATAAATTGCATTTGAATCCGTCCACGATGTTCTCATCAATGCCATTGGATTTTTTCCTTTGCCTACAAATGCAGTTGCGATTGGCGCTTTAATATCTTTTGTAGAGATATTTCCCTTCCATAACATGATCGCTGGTAATATTCTTTCATTAACTAAGTTAGCCTCTCTGCCAGCTTTAAGATAAGATTTTTCAACCCAAAGCAAACTTGGATCTTTTACCTTATTCGCCAACCAAAACATTGCTGGATTAAATGAACCATTACCCCCAGCATCCGAATAATTGAAAGGCTTACCAGTCGTACCAGTCATGCTTTCCATAAAACTAGCTGTTTGTAAAAAGCCTGGAGCTTTCGTCATGCCAAAGTCGGTACCATAAATTTTTTCAAGCGCACTTAGGAATAAAACATTAAAAGAGGTTCCATATCCCCAATAGCCATAACCCTCAGGATAAATACCATCAGGTCCATAATCCTTCATTGGAATTGCCATTGATTCAACGGCACGATTAATAATCATTTTTGCCAATTTGGGATCTCGCTAATACACCGCCATAGCGCCATAGGACATGCCGGCATTACATACCTGATTCCAGTTGTGTTCCGCTTTTAACCAACTATTATTTTTACTATCAAGCGATGGTTCAATTCCTTTTTTAATAATCGCATTTTGTATAGAATCTTTGGAGGCTTGAGAAAGTTGATCAAATAACCAATCATACCCAATGGACATCGCCATGGTCATTTCAGCAACATCTAAAAAATGAGATGGATTCCAATCACTAAAACCTGCAATGACTAGCATTTCGTTTTCGGCCCTTACTAAATACTTTTGATCATTGGTGGTACGATAGGCATAGGACAAATAGAATAATCTTTTTAATGCTTCCCTTGATTTGTCTAAAAGTCGTCGACCTATTTGTATTCTTTTAATGGGCGCAACAGTAATAATGCGATCACTTTCCTTAATGATTGCATTGTGCAACATGGACCATACTGGATCCTTTGTTATTGAACTCACTAAGTTGGCTTCCTCTCCTTTAAATAAAAGTATTCTTGGATGTGGTTGTGTTATTTGTAAATCCGCTTTGTTATTTACTTGCGCAGTTAAATCAAATACGAACGTTAATAAAATAAAGCTGCCAAATAGTTGCTTGAAGAGATGTTTCATTATTATTATTTTTTATACCCCACTAAAAAATGGAATTTTTTTCCTTACCGAATTTAAGGGAAAAATTATAAAAATAACAAAACGAAGTACGAAGAAATCAGATACAATTTCTATCGTTATGATAAAATTAAATAATACCTAGGTTTATCTCATTTTTAACGTGATACCTTCACCCAATCCACCCACATTTTTACTTTATTACTTTTAATAAGTTCCGATGTAGATTCTGGTAAGCCATATTTCACGCCTTTACCTTTGATACCATTAATTTTTACCGGATAAATTCCTCCCACTGCAAAATTTAATAGCAAATGTTTGGGCTCATCGAACACCCATTTACCGTAGTGATTGATCATGGTTTTAGTCACCTTATACATAACAATACCATCATATTTAAAAACCATTTCAGTGGGTGACCACTCTACAGCATATACATGCCAGTTCGTTACATCATTAGCAGCATTAAAATATTGACGATTCACAAAAGGAGTTTCACCACTATATCCTGGTCCATGCACTGCTGCATTTGCCCATTCGGTTTCGCCAATGTTTTCCATAATATCAACTTCACCCGTCGTTGGCCAAATTCCATTTCCTAACATCCACCAAGCAGGCCACAAACCCGAACCTTTGGTTAATTTAATTTTTGCTTCGGCAGTGCCATAAGCAAAATCAAATTTATTTTGAGTAGTAATACGTGCTGAAGTAAAATCAAAGCGCTTACCATCCTTGGTGATAAAACCAGGAGAATATTGAGGGCGAAAAACCAAACATCCATTTTCTACAAATAAAGTGCTTGCAGAATCAATATAGGCTTGTAGTTCATCATTGAAATGATCTCCTGTTATAATTACATTCCATTTGGAACGATCTAAACTGGCACTTGAGAAATCATCAAAAAATAATACTTTTTTATTTGACTGTGCAAATAATTGCAATTGTAATATCAAAATAAAAGATAAGGATATAATAACTCGAAAAATATTTGAACGTTTCATTGTTGTAATTAATAATCAATTTAAAAATTGTAAGCAGTGAAATAATGATAAGTTTTTTTTAAGCAAAGATTTTACTCTTAACTATATAAATGAACCCTATAACTATTTATATACTCTTACATAATCAACTTCCATGAGCGCACTATTAAATGCAGCATCCACATTGCCCCCAAAAATCCCCCCCATTGCCATATTTAATATCAAGAAAAAATTTTGATTAAAAGGCAAATTGGTAGCATTCGCGAAAGTATAGCGCACTACATCATCTACTAAAAATTGTAAACTTGTACTGGTCCAAATGAGTCCATATTTATGAAATCCGGTAGTCACATTATCTATTAAATACGAAGTACCAATGGCACTGCCACCCGAATTACCTAAATAATGTAAAGTGTTATAAATGCGATTCATATCACTTCCCTTTTGCTCCATGATATCAATTTCACCACAAGTTGGCCAACCAGCCGTTGTAAAATTATCGCCCAACATCCAAATAGCTGGCCAAGTACCTACTCCTCCTGGAAGTTTAGCAGAGACCTCTATTTTCCCATATTGAAACGAAAATTTACCTTTTGTTAATAAACGAGCCGATGTATAACTACTTCCGGAATAGGTTTCTTTTCTTGCAATGATTTTTAAAGTTCCATTAGAGACAAAGACATTGTCGGTACGATTCGTATAATACTGTAATTCATTATTCCCCCAACCGCCTGCTCCAATATCATATCCCCACTTAGATGCATCGGGCGCACCTGCGGTATTAAATTCATCAGACCATATTAATGATAGCGCTACCGAAATAGTAATATTAGTTGAGGCCGAAGTTGTCTTGCCTGTTGCACTCTTTGCTTTGACAGTAATCGTATATGTTCCTGAAGTAGTATACTTATAATTTACTGATCCAGTAGTGGAATTTTGATATTGACCATTGCCAAAATCATATTCATAGCTTACCGCATTAGTCGCAGTGGCTATAAAACTTACATTACCAGAATTGTCTGTACTTACAGTAGGCGTGATGCTAAGATTACTAGGTCCTACATCTGTAGTACCAGATCCACCATCACCACTTTTACTGCAGCTAAAAAAACAAAAGCCCAACAGACAAGTCAACAATAATCTCATGCGTGCCTCTATTTAATTTTCAACTTTTCATACCATGAATTTCCATCTGCTCCAATGGTTCTTAATGTCATAGTGCTAGCAGTCAAAGATAATATCTCATAAGTTGTACTTCCCATACCTATTAATACCAATCCATTACCTGGAACCATAAACTGAATTCGAGTAGAATTCGCCTTAGTACTAGCTGATGTGGCATCCATGAATGCTAACTTTTTAAGTCCTTTTGTAGCAATAGGATATTGACCTTCAGGACCAGTCAGTCCGTAATAAGAAACAGCTGCTCCTAAAACAAAAGTGGTTCCTTTATTATCTAAATCCATGGAAATATTGTTATTAGCATCTTTGCTAAAAGTAACTTCATCATCGTAAAATCCGTCTGAGGCACGAGAATTAGCTCCAGCTGCATACCAAATGGGCGCGAAAGCATCATTAGGCCCTACTCCAAAATGTGCGTCGGCACCTTTATCACATACCCAAACTTTAGATGCACCACCAGTTAAATTTTGTACAATATCTGTTGGAATATTAAATGCTACAAACACGGTGATTTTTTTAGTAATGTTAGAGACAATACCACCTGTTCCAATGGCTGTTACATTTACATTATAGTCACTTGTACCTGGAGTCGTGTACTTATAAGTCACTACACCGGATGGTACCATTTGAGTGTTGCCATCACCAAAATCTATTTTATATGTAATGGCATCTGTCGCTTTCACATTAATAGCGACTAAACCAGTACCATTACCAGCTGGGTTGGCATTATCTACACCAGTAACAGTTGTAGTTAACACTAAACCTGTTGGAGTTTTCATGCTACCAAAACTATATTCTTCTTTTTGACAGCTAGTCAATCCAAGAATTACTAACAAGCTGAACAAACTAAGTAATTTAAATTTATTTTTCATAACGTCTTTTATTATTCGTTAATTAAGTTTAATGTCATCAAAGTAAAAAGTATAATTAGCAGAACCATCACCTACCGTTCCTAAATCAAAAATCAATACGACTTTTTGATAAGATTTTGAAGTATTAATAGCACTGTAATCAAAAGTTAATTCTTCCCACTCACCTGCTTTAGTAGTTGTCATCTCTTTTTCAAAAGCAATTCCACCATCAGTTAAGTTTTCTACTTTTAATAAAAGCTTCGCACCTACTCTTGGAGAATGTATTTTTACTTTAAATGTTTTACCAGCAGAAAAGTCGATAGGATTGTCTAATGCAATATAGCTACCTGCCCATGGATCACCAGCGCCTTTCACCATTTTGCCTACTTTATTAGAAGTATTGATGCCTGATTTATTAGGATTCGTTACTACAGTTGCTGCACCACCACTAAAATCAGTGAAAGCATAATTTAAAGTAGTTGATTCAAAATCCAAAGGAATCCCTAACACATTGGTTGGTGTTGCTGCACCAAAGATGACATTGTCCCAATAAAATACTTTTCCAGTTCCAACATTTCCAAAATCAAAGAAGATAGATGCCATGTTAAATGTATAAGATAAATTTAACGCAGCCGTACCTGTAGCTTGATTTGAAAAATCAAATACGATTGTTTCCCAAGCATTGGCTTTGGTTGTTTTCACATCCGTTTCCACCGATTTGTTAGGATCGTTTTTGTCCTCGATTTTTAATTTTACTGTTAATCCTGAAGCAGGTGAATACACATCCACTGACATTTTAGTAGCGCCTGCTTTAATTGGAATTGCAGTTGCAAAACCTTTAGGATTTGAGCCACCCAAAGTAGTTCCTGCCCAGGTTTCAGCACCACTTACTTTCGTTGTCTTCTTCACTTTATTTGCACTATTAGTAGGATCTACTGCATCTACCGTTGCGCTATTACCAAAATCAATTACGCTATAGTTTACATTATTCGCATCAAAAGTCACAGGTAAATCAATTTGACCTAATACAATTTCAGCAGGCATGAAAATAACGTCATCAAAATAAAACGTTTTTTTCACGGTGTTCGTTGGCCCCCAAGTATTCCCATTACCAAAATCAAAGAATATAGAAGCTTTGTTATAGCTATGTCCATAATTAACAGCAGGGGTACCTCCACTTTGATTACTAAAATCAAATACTAAAGTTTCCCAAGCATTTGCTTTAGTTGTAAGTGCATCAGTTTCAACTGATTTACTCGCGTCTTTAGCATCTTCAATTTTTAATTTCACTAAGTAACCAACAGCCGGAGAATAAACTCTGACGCTCATTTTAGTTCTATTAGCCGCTAATGCGACTTTATTGGTAAATCCTAAGCCTGTTCCAATCGTGGTACCAGCCCAAAATTCAGCACCTACGTTTTTATCAACTTTCATCACCATGTTGGCTGCATTCGTTGGATCTGCAGCAAAAGTAGAAGCGTTTCCACCAAAATCACTCATAGTGTAATCGTAATTAGGATCATCAAAGGCAACAGGTAAATCAATTTGCTTGCCTACTTTAATGGTATCACTGCGTTCTGTAGTAGCAACGCCACCCGACAACGCAATTACTTTTACGATATAAGTTCCTGCTTTAGGATAATCGTGTGTAATAGTTTGACCTTCGATAAAAGTTTTAAATGGAACAGGATTCGCAGTAGCAGAATCTCCAAAAAATACTTTAAAGAAAGTTTCATATAAAGCTGAAGCACCTACACTTAGGTTTAAACCATTTTGAGCTAAAGTCACTTTTAAATTTTCAGGTGCTCTAAAAGAAACGGTTAAATCCTGAGTAGCTTCAGTTGTTTTACCTAAAATGTTACGAGCTACCATTTTTACTTTATATAGTCCTTCCTTATACACGTGTTGTGTACTTTTCCCAGGCAATAAAGTAACAGGTGCTGTTGTAGCGTCACCAAAATATACGTCGAAGGAAGTTGCGCCTTCCCCCATTGGAGTGATAGTCACCAAACCCGTATTATCCTGCGTAATATTATATAAAGCAGATAATTTGGCAGAAGCACTTGCCCCATCAAGGAAAGCGACATCTTCAAAAAGGTCTTTTTTACAACCGACCAATAAGATCAGCGAAGTACAGACAGCTAATAAATATTTAAAATTTTTCATTATCATTTATTTTTTAAAAGTTTTTAATATCCAGGATTTTGAGTGAGGCCTGAAATTTCAACTTCGGTTTGTGGAATAGGGAACACTTCATGTTTGCCTACTTTAAAGTTGGCACCCAATACTGAAGCTGCTTTTCCAGTTCTTACTAAGTCAAAGAAACGTTCTCCTTCCATGGCTAATTCTAATCTGCGTTCTGCTAAAATTGCATCATATAATGCAGTACCTGTAGCAGTGATATCATGATTGTTATCTAAAAATGCACGACGACGAACTAAGTTTAAATACGTTTTCGCTTTAGTTTCATTTACAGTAGTTCCTTTAGTGAAAGCTTCAGCAGCCATTAATAAAACATCTGAATAGCGAATAATTCTAAAGTTATTTAAGTAGTTCAATTCCACTTGCCCCGAAGTTTGACCTTTACGAGGTAAGTACTTTTGATTGTATAAGCCTGTATTTTTATACGGCGCCACTTGGTAGGAAATATTAAACTGAGGGTTCGCTGATTTATATGCATCAATATCTAATACAGTTACGTTTTTACGTTGATCGCCTGCAGCATATGCATTCGCTAAATCCTTAGTAGGTAAGTTCGTACTCCAACCTGGTGCATAAGGCATATCAGAAGTGCCAGATAAACCACGAATGCCACATTGTTGAATCGCATAGTTACCTTGTCCGCGTGTAGCACCACCCCAGTTATAATAAGGAGAAGAATTAGAATACTGAATTTCAAAAACAGATTCAGTACCATTCTCGCCAGATAATAAAAAGATGTTACCAAAATTTTGTACTAAAGAAAAAGCATTAGCGTTAATAACATTGTCTAACATAGTTGCAGCAGCATCGAATTTGTTTTGATACAAATACACTTTACCTAATAAAGCTTGTGCTGCATATTTCGTGATACGCCCTTTTTGAATTTGTGTAGGAGGCAATACCGCAATTGCTGCAGTTAAATCTGCTTCAATTTGCTTGTATACGTCTGCTTTAGGAGCACGCTTCAAGGATTTTGAATCGGTTAATGATAATCGCTTATCAGTAAACAAAGGAACATCACCAAACATTTTTACTAATGTAAAGTAATAGTAAGCTCTTAAAAAGTTTACTTCGCCATACATCGCATCTTTTCCTGCAAAATCAATTTTATCGCCAGCAGGATTGCTTACTTTATATTGTAATAAATAATTAGCACGATTCACGCCTTCGTAAGCAGATTGCCAAATTTCAGTCAATTGGCCATTTACTGGAGTTGTAGTGTAATCGTCAATTTGTTGCAAAGGAATTACATCTGAAGCGTTTTCACCACCAGCTACGGCATTATCAGTAGCAATATCGCCAATAGGAACTACTTGGTTGATCCATTGTAATGGAGTGTAACAACTAATTTCCATAGTACGGTAATCTGATTCAGATTTTAGATAATCCTGATCAGTAGTTTTAAATTCTTCCTGGGGATTATAATCCACAAATTTGGTGCATGCATTTAAGCTACCTAGGAAGGCAACCAACACGAGCATTTTTAAATATTTTTTCATACTTATTTTCATTTTATGAAGATTTAAAATTTAATATCAAGTCCTACAGCGTAGGTTCTAGGTTGAGGATAAGCACCACGGTCTACACCAGTTTCAAGGATACCTCCTGGAATTTCTGGATCATATCCAGTGTACTTTGTAAGCGTGTACGCATTTTTAACTTGAACATACAAACGTACCTTGTTGATTCCTTTTCTTGTCATTGAAGCAGGTAAGGAATATCCTAATTGTAAATTCTTGATTTTTATAAATGATCCGTCTTCAACATATCTATCAGACACTCTAGCGTTGTTATTATTATCTACAAAAGAATATCTTGGGAAGCGAGCGTCGTTGGTAGAATTTTCACCAGTCCATCTTGCTAAAACTTCACGAGGCTTATTTGTATAATTAGCGTTTCTTTCAAAAGCACGATATATGTCGTTTCCTACTGAAGCATATACAAAAGAAGTAAAATCAAAATGTCCTACTTCGATATTTAAATTCCAACCCATTGTGAATTTTGCAAATGGATCACCAATTTTTGTTTTATCATTCGCATCAATTTTGCCATCACCATTGATGTCAACAAATCTGATATCCCCAGGTTGTGCCCCTGTTTGTTTAGGAGCGGCAGCAACTTCAGCAGCATTTTGGAATAAACCTGCTGTTTTAAACCCATAAAAATAACCAGGAGTGAAGCCTTTTTCAAATACAGTTACTGTCTGTGATTGACCGTTAAAATAGCCGCCTCCAAATATTTTGGCAGTACCATCTGAGTTAGTCGCTGTTACTAAATTAGTAGCCGTTGTAAAAGTGATCGCAGTATTTACTTTTACTTTGCGCGTATTTGCATTATGATATGTTAAAGTCATATCATAACCTGTGGTTTTTGTTGTACCAATATTAGCTTGTGGAATAGGCACTGTACCTAAATACAAAGAAGCAGATGGTGTAAATAATAAACCATCTACAGTTTTTTCAAAATAATCTGCCGTTAAACTAAAATGACTATTTAAGAAGCTCATGTCAAAACCAATATTAGTTTGTAGTTGTTTTTCCCATCTTAAAGCATTGTTAGCAGCAGAACCAACGGTAGAACCTGGGTAAAACACTTCACCATAGCTGTAACCGTTACTGTTTGCAGTTGGACCATAACTTGGACCGCCTGTGATAATACCTATATATTGAGGATTCACATTTTCGTTACCAGTAGTACCATAACTTCCTCTAATTTTTAGAAAGTTGATGAACTTGGTAGTAAAGAATTTTTCTTTAGACACTAACCAGCCCAATGAACTAGAATAAAAATTACCAAATTGATTGTCCTTACCAAATGCGATAGAACCATCACGACGAGCAGAAAAAGAAGCTAAGTACTTATCATTGTAGTCATAGTTTAAACGACTAAAGTAAGATAAGTTACGGCGGAAATATTCGTAATAATAACCAGTTAAGGCATCCGTATTATTTGCATTATTCGCACCTGTAGCTGCTGTGAAATCAGCAAATGCCCATGAGTTAAATGGTACATCTTGACGGCTTGCACCTGCTGTATTGCCTGTAGTTTTTTGAGCAGACATACCCGCAACAGTTTCAAAATGGTGGTTGGTATTGATGTTAAAATTATAGTTGAAATAGTTTTCAAAAATATAATTGAAGTTGCTTGCCTTATCGTGTGAAACTTTATTACGCTTACCTAAAACCGCAGACCCATCCTCATTCATTGAGTTATCCACGTTGTAAGTTCCATAATAAGCAAGTGGACTAAATGATTTTGCATTACCATCATACTTTGTATAGCCAAAGCGAGAAGTAAACTTCACATTTTTAATCACGTCATATTGTAACTCAAACTTACCATATAACTTAGTTCCAATGTTTTTATTGTACGTATTATCTAAAATAGTAAGTGGGTTAAAAATTTCAGATAAAAGCAAATTACTGAAGCCAAATTTGCTTGCAGTATTTTTTGTATTTAAAATAGAAACGGTAGGATCAAAGTTTAAAGCACTACCAATCACACTATTAAATGAGTTTTCTAAAACACCTTTAGAATCTAATATTAAAGCACTTGTGTTTACAATGAACTTTAATTTTGATGTTAAATCAAAATTCAAATTAGCTGTGAAGTTAGATCTAGTGAAATTTGATTTGTCATTACCACCTACAATTCCACCTTGGTTTAAATAACCTGCACTTAATAAATAAGACATTTTATCAGAACCACCTTTTGCAGTCAAATTATATATTTGTTGCGGAGCGTCTTTAAAAATTTGGTTTTGCCAATTAGTCCCTACGCCAATTCCAGATAAATTAGAAAAAATGGGTGCACCACCAGCAGTGGTACTTCCTTCATTTAACATTGCAGCATATTCTGTAGCATTTAAAACACCAATCGTGTTCATCACTTGTTGCATACCATAGTTACTGCTAAAGCTAAATTCAGCTTTTTGATTTTTTCTACCTGATTTAGTAGTCACCACGATTACACCATTACCACCTCTCACACCATAAATAGCAGTGGTAGCTGCATCTTTTAGTACGTTGATGGTTTCAATATCGCTAGGATTAATTGAGTTTAAATCAACCAAAGATTGTTGCACTCCATCTACTATCACAGTTGGATCTGTTCCAGTGAAAGAAGGAATACCTCTAATTAATACTGTTGGTTTAGAACCAGGAGAACCACCTTGAATGACACTCACCCCAGAAGCACGACCTTGTAAAGCCTCTTCGGTACGAACTGCATTCACTTTTTCGATATCAGCACTTTTAATAGTGGAGATAGCACCAGACACTTTGGTGATTTTTTGGGTACCATACCCAACAACAATCACTTCATCTAAATTGGATTCAGCTACTTCGGTTAATTCAAAGTTGACAATGCCCGCAGCAGATACTTTTTTTTCTGCTTTGTTCAAGCCTACATAACTAACAACTAAAGTTGCTCCTTTTGCCGGAATGGAAACTGTAAAGTTTCCTTTCGCATCAGTCAAAGTAGTTTTGTTTGTTTCTTTAACTACTACTGAAGCGCCGACAAGCAATTCGCCGTTGGTCTTATTGGTTACCTTGCCTTCTACCTGAATGTTTTGAGCAAAAGCTCCCACAAAAAGGCATAAAGTGAAGGCAGAAGTGATCCAAAACCTGAGTTTTAATTTCATATACACTTTAATTAATGGTTTAAATATTAGAATTTTTATGATTTAAAAAGATAGCATGCGTTATTTGAGAAATGGGTCCTAGCTTGGTAACAAATTTTAAAGAAATTTGATTAGGAGCGCTCCAAAATTTTGAAGAGCGTTCAATAAAAAGGAAGGAAGTAGCTAAAAATAGGGGGAAGGATAAGCTAAAATCAGCTTTCGCTGTAGCAGTAGCTAACCCATATTCTAGGATAGCCCAAAAAGCAAGTTTTGTAGCGTTTTTCATTAGTTTAAGCTTAAAATCGTTTAACAGATGTAGTGTTAAGGCACTGTTCTATTAAGAAGTAAAATTAAGCAACCCTTTCTCTGCAATCAATAAATTTACCACATCACTACTACTACTTAAATTAAAAATCTTATATTTAATCTATAATTACTACATCACTACTACATCTGAAATAACATGTATTTTTAACACATTATGATGTACCCTATGAAAAACTACCAACTTTTAGCTTTTTTGTTATTTTCTAGTCAAATCCTTGGGCAACCCTTTATAGGACAAAGAGAAATCACCAATTACGAAAAAAAGAAGTACAATGCAGGTACTCAAAATTGGCAAATACAACAGGACAAACAAGGAAGGATGTATTTTGCCAATAATGAAGGAGTTTTGAGTTTTGATGGGAATTATTGGGAATTATACCCCCTGCCAAATAAGACTATTGTTTGGTCCGTTGAGATGGCAAATAATCAATTATTTGTTGGAGGGCAGGATGAAATGGGATTTTTGAGCCCAGATAAGAGTGGGCAATTATCCTTTCACTCTTTAAAATCCTATTTGGATGAATCGGATCAAAAATTTGCTGATATATGGAATATTGTTAATGTGGGGGATGATATTTTTTTTAGATCTATCTCCCGTTTGTTTAAGTGGAATAAGGGTAAAATGAAGGTTTATCAACCTAGCTCCACCTGGTTTTTTTTAGGAAAGTTTCAAAATAAAGTCATCGCCCACGATGAAGCAAGAGGCATCATGATTTATAAAAATGGAAATTGGGAATTATTTATTAAAAAACAAGAATTACCAGAAAATTTCTACATCACATCGATAAGTGATTATACAGCTGGCAGCAGCATTATAACTACTTCAAAAAATGGATTATTTAAATTAACAGAAGAAGGTATAAAACCTTTGACAATTAAAGGTATCAACAACAAAGATCACTTTACCAGCATTGTAAAAGTTGATGAATTTAATTACGTGCTGGGTACCTATAATAATGGCGTGTATTTATTCAATGAAAAAAATGAAGTCATTGAAAATTTCACTAAACAAGAAGGATTACAAAACAATAATCTTAGAAGTTTATACATTGACAAATCAAAAAATATTTGGATGGGATTAAACAATGGAATTTCATTTATTCCATTTAACAATGCCATAAAAGATATAAACCCAGTTGATTTTAGAGATGGGTCAGGGTATAGTATGGCAGTACATAATAATCACATGTATTTCGCTTCTTCTAATGGTGTATTTGAATTGCCTTTTGAAAATAAAAAAGATCTAAGTTTTTTAAAAAATAATTTGACAAATATTTCTGAAGGTCAAACATGGAAATTAGGCATCTTAAATGATCAACTATACGCAGGGAAGGAAGATGGATTGTATCAGATAGAAAATCGAAATGCGAAAGTAGTCGATAAAAAAAGCGGTTACTGGATATTCGAAACCTTGTCTAATAAGCAAAATATTGCAGTAACAGGTAGCTATGAACAAGTAAGATTGTTTGAACAAAAAGAAGGTAAATGGAATGACCTTGGAAATATTAAGAGCTTTTCTGGTTCTGCTAGATTCCTAGCAATAGATACTAATAATTATGTTTGGGTATCGCACCCTTATCGCGGTGTTTATAAAATTAATCTAAAGGATTCAAGTACTAAATTATACACGAGTGATCATGGATTGCCGTCTACGCTGAATAATCATGTGTATAAAATAAAAAATAAAGTACTCATTGCAACTGAGAAAGGCATATTTGAATATAATGACGCAAGGGATAATTTTGAAGTATCTTCTTATTATAAAAATATTTATGGAGAAAAAAGTGTTCGGTATTTAAAGGAAGATGTACAAGGTAATATTTGGTTTGTAGAAGATAAAAATTTAGGGGTCATAGATTTGAGTGGAAAAAAACCAACTATTATTTACATCCCAGAATTAAATGGAAATATTTTAAGTGGTTTTGAAAACGTTTATTCCTATGATAATTACAATACGTTTATTGGAGGGCAAAAAGGATTTTATCAAATTAATTTTGAAAAATATAAAGAAAACATCATTCCATTAAAAATATTAATTAGAAAAGTAAGGATTAAGGGAGATGTTGACAGTGTTTTATTTGGAGGATACAACCAGGATATCAATGAAGATCAATCCCTTTCCAGCTTAGGTAAAGCAAAGGTAAAATTTCAATTAAACTCCTTTCATTTTGAGTATGTTGCACCTTTATTTGAACAACAAATAAATTTAGAATATAGTTATCGTTTAAAAGGATTCGACAAGACCTGGTCCAATTGGAACAAAAAAACTGAGAAAGATTATACCAACTTACCAGCAGGGAATTACACATTTGAAGTAAAGGCAAGAAACAATTTAAATAATGAATCCCCTATCACAAGTTATAATTTTGAAGTATTAGCTCCATGGTATTTTAATTTTTGGTCAATTTGTTTTTATGGATTTTTATTATTCGTACTACTATATTTATTTTATAAGCTTCAAGCGAAAAAGTATTTGAATAGATATCAAGAACAACAAAAAGAATTAGAATTGAAGCACCAAATTGAATTAGAAAAGACAGAAAAGGAATTGATTCAATTAAAAAATGAAAAGCTTGAAACCGAAATTGAATTTAAAAATTCCGAGTTAGCATCATCGGCAATGAACTTGGTACAAAAAAAGGAATTCATTCTAAAAATTAAAGAAACGCTTCAGCATTTAAATAAAAATGAGAAGGAATCTATGGATTCTGTGGACCTGAAAAAATTATTAAGAAGTTTATCAGAAGAAGAAAAATTAAATGACGAATGGGAGCAATTTTCCATTCACTTTAACAATGTACATGGCGATTTTTTGATCAAACTAAGCGAAAAGTATCCTACACTTAAAGCACATGAATTAAAACTATGCGCATATTTAAGAATGAACCTTACATCAAAGGAGATTGCACAATTAATGAGTATTTCGGTACGTGGGGTAGAAATTAGTAGATATCGATTAAGAAAAAAATTAAACATCCCAACAGAAACGAACTTATTCCAATTTTTATTTGAAATTTAACTAGGAGATAAGTTGTTTTATTTTGATTCACAACTATTTAAATATCTTTATTTAGCTCATGGATGGTTAGCCTTATAATAGATAAAGATTATTCTGTAAATAGTTAGCGGTGCCATAAACTATTCATGATGCCATGTGATGTTTCAAAACAATGCCCCACCTCACCATATAACGCATCCACTTCTTCGTGTTTTAATAAATAGGTATCTAAAAATTTATAGGCTACAATTTAATCTCACTAAGTTGAACGCCAAACAACTTTAGTGTTAATGCATTTAAATCTGTTTCATTTCCCTTTAGGTGAATCGTTTTTTGGATATGCGTTTGGGTATCGCCTGGAGATAAAGCCATTGCTGGAGATGATCCTTCTAATTCATAAAACTTACCCATTTGTTTGCCATCCACCGGACCATCCGTATAGGCATTTAACGCATCACCTTTAAAAGGTTCAGCCTGCATTTGCCATAATGAATTTACATAATCCGTTTTGCCTTCTGGCAAAGTAAACTGTATAATGGTTAAAACTTTATTTTGCGCATCGTAGCTTGCCGCCATTGGCATTGCGCGTAAAGGAGAGATGCCTATTTTACTTCTTTGCTGTGCATCTGCCTTAAATAATAAGTACCCATTTTTTACTTTTAATCTTGTAGTATCTAATTTTCCGAAATAATCATCAGTAACAATTTTCCCTAACTTAGTTTCATCTCCTTTTTGGTAGGGAACAAAAACTGTGGTATGGTCGTTTGCTTGCAACATACTCAAAACCCATATGGATAATTGGCCTGTATTTTTTGTCCAAGGTAATTGACCTATATTTTTTACTTTGTTTTCTGTTTCAAATCCAACTGCTTTTATCGAAGCGCCCGTTTTCACACCAAGGGCATTTGTAATATTTTCAGTGCTTAATAATTTTATTTTTCTATTTACTTCCAAGTCAAATGGGGTCCCCGAATAATTTAATAAATGAATTTTTTTATTAAAGCTAGCCTCCGTGTTGGTTGTAGTTATTAAATCAAATCCTTCGGTATCAAGGCTTGGCGGTACATACCAGTTTTCGAACTTGAATTCGGTATTGGGTTTAAAATAAATGGAGAATTGCCCACCTTCTGGTCCTAACCAAAACCTTTCTTCGCCCCCAAAGGCATTAAAATGAGGCGTTAGTTTATTTGCTGCAATTAAATCATGGTTAATCCATCCAAAACTAAATCCCTTTTCACCTTCGGCCGTACTAGTCATTACGCGGCCTTGGTATTTTGGTAAAACAATTAAAGAAGCATCTCCATTTTTTAACAACACTAAATCCTTGTGGTATTTTTTTAAAAATGCTAGGTCATAACCAAATGAACCTTTTTTATTTTCATCCGAGACGCTCACTTGGGTATTTAAATTATTAGTTGGCTTGTCTAAATAAAAATAAGCAGTTGCAGTAACGGCATCGGTTCTATAAAAATTCATTCCAAAATTTTTATGATCAAAAAATGGATTGTTGATGCCTCCTTCAAAATTCGTATCTAATATTCCATAAGTGATGGGTGGTTTGCCCTTTAAATTCAATATATCACTTGCACCTTCTTGTTTAATGAAAAAAACAGGGGTAATATTTGCTCCTTGTTTGATTAATGATCTAATTTTTTCAACAGAACTATTTCCAATTTGCTGAATGGTCACTTTGCATTGACTTTGAAAATAAATAGGGTCCGGTACATGATATCTGTAAAAACAATACTCCCCTTTTTTATCATCTGAAATTAAGGAGCCTTGAAATTGGTCTTGATACTCCCCCTGCCCCCATCCTGTTCCAATATAATCTTCCGTTCCTGTGCCAGAAAGTGACGGTAATTTATTATCACCATCTAAATACACTTTCACTTCCCCTTCACCAAACCAGGTATCTCGTAATATGCTGTCACTAACCACGGAAATATTAGTTCCAATAAATCGTCCTTTACCATTGACCGTAGGTAAAATTTCAAAATCCTTGCCCAGTGTTGTTTTTGGTACATGATGCCAGTAAGCATGAAAGTACATTGCATCATCAGGCACTTTTTCTGATGTATAATTTATATCATACCATATGAGTGCATGTGAGCTTGATTCATTGATTAAAACAATTTTTGCTGCTGTTCTAAATGGCATTGGTATTGTAAAATTAAAAGAGCGCCCTTCTGGATTTGAGAATAATGCATTTTTGTAGGCTTTTGATTTACCCAGCCCTAAACCAAAAAAATCACCAATAGGTGCTGAAACTGCGGGTGTTTTACTTCCATCCCAATACATTTCAATACGAACATGTTGCATTTGATCAGCTGATCTTGGTATGGTGCCGCTTAACCACATGCGTCGCACAATACCAGCGCCAGTAGCATCTAATAAATTAATCTTTTCGCCTGCTTCTAAAGTAATAAATGCACGGCCCTTAGCGCCCTTATTCGTTATACCTGCACTGCCTTTGGCCCCTGTTGGATTTTCAGGACTTACCCAAATCGTTTTGATTTGATTCGATGGCGCTTTGTATAATTCCTGCGCGAAAGTTTTTGATACGAATTGGTTCATCACAAAAACTAAAATCAATAAATGCAGATTTTTTTTCATAGTTTAAATTTAGCAACAATTAGGTGAACCATCACATGATTTTATAAGGGCTTCAGTGAGGCCTCTTTGAATTTCAATTTCAGTGGCCTGTCGAATAGCTACTATTTTTATTTTATAATGCAAGGTCGCTCCAGCGAATGGATGATTAGCATCCACCAAGATAGTGTCATTGTTTTTTTGCAATAATTTTGCTTCAGTCCCATCGGGTACTTGAATAAAACTACCAATTTCAAAATCGTTAATATTATCAAATAAAGCGTTAGGGTATGTTTTAATTAATTTATCATTTATTGCGCCGTAAGCATGTTGTGGAGGTAAAGTAATTTGTACTTCATCATTTACTTTGTGGCCTTCAAGCGCCTTTGCGACCATTGGGAAAATAGCAATGGCCCCATGTACATACTCTTCTGGTTCAAAAACGAGATTTGAAAATACTTCACCTTCCTCATCCACCGAAATAGTATAATGTATGCCTACAACTTTATTTTTTTCAACTTGCATTTTAGCTGAGATTAACTTTTAGTTCCTGGCCTTTCTTTAATTCAACTTTATTTTCAAAATGAAAAGCAAAGGTTTGGCCTTCTTTAATCATTTTTGCCTTTACCAACTTGGTTCCGATATAAATCTTAGCTGCAGTAACAGGCGCTTTGGCGTCAAGGGTAATTTTATTTAAAAACAAACTGCCATATTTAACTTTTAGTACAGCCGAAAAGCTTTTATCACTTTGTAATTGTTCATAGGAACCCCAAGCAGTTGCTGATGTAAAAGGTATTTTACATTTATCTGTATTTAATTTAGGTGCAAATTTTATATACCCATTTGGGCCATCATAATCAAAACCACATGCGGAAATAAATGTACCATAACTCGCCATCGCACGCGCATAATGATCGCTGCACTCAATTTCATTAAATGGATTTCGTTTCCCTGCATAATATCGGTCATGAATCATTCGAGTTAATATAAGTGCTTCATCTGTCATGCCTTCTGCCATCATATGCGAAGCTACCTGATGTTCAAAGCCACTCATACATTCATGAAAGTAACCTAACTGCCATGTCGTTTTTTCGCCATAAGGTTTTGCTTCATTACTTGGGTTGGTATTCATGACCATGCCCCCATCACCAGCAAGTGCATAAGGACGCCAACCTCTTCGCTCCTTAATATAAGGTCCAACATCAGGGGTGAAATTATATTTCCATAATGCCTTTAGTGCTGAAATGGTTTTTTCTTTGTCAATGATTCTTCCTAATCCCACCTGATGTGCCCAACTCTGCCCATACACTTGATCAATATGACAGGTATTATAGGATCCTAATTTTTCTCTTCCTTTAATTTCATCTGGCTTATGAATAAAATATTCTCCATTGAAAAGTTGCGCCTCCATATTTTTAGTTCCATTGCTTACATAAGTCGCACAAATTTTTGCAAATCCACCATCTCCCATTTCTATGGCCATTTGTTCACTTGCTTTTACTGCCGCAATACACATACCTACCAACCAAGCTATTTCACCATCCCAAACTGCATCTAATGTATTTTCAATGGGTGTGTCTTCCATCCCATCCCCATTTTTATCCTGATTTAAAACCCAGGTGGTTGCCAACTTTATTTTATCCCAATTTTTTTGTAAAAATGTTTTATCTGGAGACATTTTATGCTCTCTAAATATCCTTAATATCGTACCTGCCTGTCCATCAATTGCAGGTGTTTTCACTACTTCGCCACGATACAACATCATTCCATCTGATTTCAATGATAAACCTAAATCAACACGTTCTCTTGTATCTCTTTCAATTGCAGGAAAAATGCGGCCCATCGCTTGTGCATATTGCCACACATGTGTACAAGTTCCTTCACAACATCCTACGCCTTCCCAAGCATAAAATCTGCCTGACTCAAAGCGATGGGCTGTGGTGGTTGCTAATGTTGATATATTTAAAAAGGTACGTTCTAAAAACCACCATGGCAATGTTGAATCATACCATGTTTGTCGCCACAATGTAGTTTGTGTTGAAAGTTCTGTAAAATTTGCAGCGACGTATTTTACAACTTCAACTGCATTTTTAAATTGTTGGTTATAAAAACGTCCTTTACCCTGAATGACTGGATTTAAAGTCAAATTAGCAAAATGCCAGGCAAGTATATAGTTCGCTTTAATAGTTTGCCCACCTTTTATAACATGATTTATACAAACTGAATTCATTAATGGCCCTGCTGATACTGTCTTTTCAGTAGGTAAACTATTTTGATTAGAAAAGGATTCCGCATTAATGGGTAAAGCAAATGAAGTGTTAACTAAGCATTTACTATGTATTGCACCTATCGACATGGTGCCATAATCAGGTAGCTTCGCCTGTTTCTCACTGCCATTTAATTGTACACTACTATTTAATACTGCCAATTCATTGTAGGTTTCAGAAGTATTCAGTCTGATATCTGTTTCTTTTTTAGACTTGGGCATTATTATATTTTCCAACCAACCCAAGATTGAAACAGTGATGTTATTTTTTGTTTTATTTTTTATTGAAAAAGAATAAATCGTACAGGGTAGTCCAGAATTTTTTTCATCCAACGGAATAAAAGGAGAATAAACGTCTGCAGTAATATCCAAACCTAAACGATGATCAATATAATGCAGCTTTGCCATTGGGTAAGTGGCTTCAAATAAAATTTCATCCCAATCAGCGGCTTCAAGTTTTTTTATTGTTGTTGTATTTCCAGCAACAATTTTAAAAGCAAAGCCTTGTTCAAGCGGTCTGATATTTTTTGCAGGTTGTACATATGCAGAACCATCTTGGGGCCTTACTTTTTTCCCCACATGTAAATCTGATTCCCATTCAATAGTCTTTGGATCAATCCCATTTTGATTTTCATTAAAAATATCCCATAACCAAAGCCTTCCATCACCGCCTAAATAAACAGTACCAGTAAAAATGCCACCGATCGGCATACCAATATACTGTAATTCATTTTTTGTTTTTTTATACGTAGTCACAAATCCCCTGTGATATAAGGACTTGATCCACTCCAGATCTAACTTTTTATCAACAGGTATATTATGTAACAAGGGAGATTGCACAAATGGACCTGCAA
Source organism: uncultured Bacteroidota bacterium (assembly GCA_903953815.1). Taxonomy (GTDB): domain Bacteria; phylum Bacteroidota; class Bacteroidia; order Chitinophagales; family Chitinophagaceae; genus Sediminibacterium. Next base: position 25,866 of record CAJBLA010000255.1, read on the forward strand.
TGGCTTTTAGCGGAGTATGATAAATACCTGCAGCTAAGAGTCCTGAATTTTGAATAAATTTTCTTCTTTCCATAATGATCAATTAGAATATTATTCCTTTTATTTGTTAGCGTGATCCTGCTTATAATGATTTAATAAAGCATCTCCTCCAAAATCATTTTTTAAATCTCTGATAACAGAATGAATATGATTTGCATTGTTTTGCGTGTTGTCATATTCAATAATAAAACTAGGCCCTTGAACACGATAATAAGTAGGGCTGCCTACTTTATTGATGGTCGTACCCGCCCATGCAAATAAAATATTATCTAATCCAGCAGCTTGTATATCCTTTAGCATGCTTTCAGCAAATAAATGGGTATATCTATTCACATACACTTTAATTAATTTCAAAAGCAATGCTTGTTGATTTTCATTTAATTCTGTGTACTTAAGTCCAAGCTTTGAATTAATTTCTGCATTTCTTTTATCAAAAGTTAATATGTCTTTATACGCTATAGTATCAATAATTGCTTTTTTTAATTGCTGCGGGTCTAATGAATTAAGCACTTGAAATCCTTCTTCGGTTTCTTCTTTTAAAATTTCTTTCCCTTTTTTGGATCCTGTGAGTACGACTGCAGGATTAGATCCCATGAATCCAGGTGTGCCAGATACAATCATTTTTTTATCAAAAGAAAAATTGTAAGAAATGTGATGCCCTTCAAAGCGCCATCCCCAAATAGTTTTACTAGATGGAATACCGAAAATTGAAAAATGATAATTTCCTGGATCACGATAGTTATCTTCTGGTTTTCTGTTTTCAATTTCTTTTAAAACCACTTCCATCGCGACAATATCAGTCGCTTTTTTGTAGGCCGTCTCGCTTAAACAAGCACGTAATAATGAAAGCCCTGCCTCAGTTTGCTGCGCATTCATATCATTGAATGTAATACCTTTTCTTACGAATGGAACAAAATGAAAATTATATCGCTCCTCATTATCAAAGGGGAACAAGGTGCCTGTTTTTTGTTCGGTACTTAATAAATCAATAAAATTGTTTGCTTTTTTTACAACGTCCTGCGCGTTAACTATAAAAACAACTAAACAAATGTTTAAAATTGTCAGAAATACTTTTTTCATTTTAATTTATTTATGGATAATACGTATGTTAATATTAATCAATTAAAGCCTGTATGGCTTAATTATTTTTTTCTTTTATTTGCTTTAACAATAACTCCAAAGCTGCTACTTTGTCAGGATATTTATTTGCTAAATTATTTTTTTCGCCAATATCATCTTTCAAATTATATAACTGTGGGAAAGTAGCATTTCCTGTTTCTATATTTGTGGCATAAGTCATAGCATTACCTTTAGCAGGAACAATATACTTCCAGTCACCGCTTACGATAGCTAAAGTTCCCGCATGTTCAATATAAGTGGTTCGCCCTTGTTTTGTTTTACCTAGTAATGCATTCATATGATTTTCACTATCGATTGCATCACCTTTGGGAATTTTAAACTTAAAATAACTCGCAAAGGAGGCTAGTAAATCTATCTGACTCACCAATGCCGGTGATACTTGATGTGTTATCGTTCCTGGCCAACTTACAATAAATGGCACCCTATTTCCTCCTTCAAAAATGCTTGACTTCCCACCGCGTAAAGAACCCAACGGCGTGTGGCCATTTAATTCAGTGATAGAACCATCGATATACCCGTCATTTAATACAGGACCATTGTCACTTGAAAAAATGATCATTGTATTTTTTTCAATACCTAATGCTTTTAGTTTGCTTACAATTTCACCTACCATCCAATCTAATTGTAAAATTGCATCCCCCCTAAAACCTAGTCCGCTCTTGCCTTTAAACATAGTTGCTGGCATACGAGGTACATGTGGCTCTGTAGCGGCATAATATAAAAAGAAGGGTTTATTTTTATTCCCTTCCATAAATTGTTTTGCCTTCTCTAAAAAAGTAAATGTAAGTTCTTCATCAGTCCACCGAGCCGTTTTTCCGCCAGTCATATAACCAATACGACCAATATTATTGACAATGGTTTGATCATGCCCTTGAATTGGATCCGTATGCATTTTTAATAATTCAGGATGTTCCTTCCCTGTTGGATCATCCCCTATTTTTTCTTTGTAGCTGACTTTAATAGGATCTTTTAAATCTAAGCCAACAACATTACCATTTTCAATAAAAACGGTAGGTACCCTATCTGCAGTTGCAGGAAAAATAAATGAAAAATTAAATCCCACTTCATTGGGGCCCGGTTTAATGGTTGCATTCCAATTTTTTTCAACAACCGCTCCTAACCCTAAATGCCATTTTCCAACGATGCCAGTTTGATACCCTGCTTGTTGAAAAACCAAGGGCAATGTGGTTTTGTTTGCTGGAATAATTAAGGCTGCATCCCCAGTTAATATTCCAGTGCCTTCCTGACGCCATGGATATCTGCCAGTCATTAATGCATACCGTGAAGGGGTACAGGTAGCAGAAGTAGTATGGCCATTACTAAAAACAATACCTTGACTAGCCAATTGATCAATATTTGGGGTATGTAATTTTGTAGCCCCATTATAACTCACATCCCCGTAGCCTAAATCATCTGCATAAATATAAATTACATTCGGTTTTTGCTGTGAAAAAGCGAACTGTGCAATTAGTAAAGTAATAAATGTAATACTAAGTTGTTTCATAGGTGTGTCATTTACAGTTATTTGCTATAAAAACATATAGAAATAGGAAATGGCGGATTGCGTAACTATTAATTACCTGAAATAAATTTAACGAAAATTGGGTTAGTATTGAAAAATGGGGCCATTTAATAAAGAATTAGG
>CAJBLA010000256.1 GCA_903953815.1 uncultured Bacteroidota bacterium
AGGCATATTGCAGACATTTATTTATGGCAGATGAAATATTAGGTTTGCAATTGGCAAGTATTCAGAATCTATCTTTTTATCTTTGGTTGGTAGGAGAGGCACGAAAGCATATACAATTTGGAGATTACGCCAGTTGGAAAAAAAGTATGGTAGCACAAATTAGTCAACGTTTATAACCAAATAGTAATTGAAAAAATTAGATTGGTACATATTGAAAAAGTTTTTGGCGGTTTTTTTCTTCGCCATATTTTTATTTGCAGTCATTGCCGTGGTGATTGATGCAAGTGAAAAAACAGATGACTTTGTAAAGTCTGGATTATCAGCAGGCGAAGTCATTACCCATTATTACTATGGATTTATACCACATATCATCGCTTTATTATTTCCCCTATTTGTATTCATCGCTGTTATTTTTTTTACTTCAAAAATGGCGGGGCAGACAGAAATTGTGGCCATCATTGCAAGTGGTGTTTCTTATAATCGTTGGTTAAGACCGTATGTGTTGGGTGGTGTTTTGCTGGGTTTATTTTTATGGGTATCCAATCAATGGATAATTCCAAAAGCGGAAAAAATTAGGGGCGGTTTTGAAGCTACATATATAGATGCGCGTTCAAGTTATAATGCGTTATTACAAAGTTCATCAGATATTTATTTTAAAATAGACTCATCAACCTATGCAGGTATCTATGGCTATGACACTGCAACCAATCGAGGGAGTAATTATTTTTCCTACCAAGTAAAAAACGGAAAAGTAATTTCTAATATAAGAGCGGAAATGATTTTATATGACACCGCAACCAAAGATTGGCTTTTGAATGAAGTTATTGAAAGAAAAGTTTTTGATAATAGGGAAACAGTTTCTTACACACAGAGTATGCATAAAAAGCTTGCATTTAAACCTGTGGATTTGGAAAAAGATAGGTATACTAAAGACAAACTAACCACACCGCAACTTATTCAGCAAATTAAGTTAGAGGAAATGAGGGGTTCGGAGGGAACGAATGAATTAAAAATTGAAAGGTATCGTCGCGATGCAACGCCTGTTACCGTATTGTTACTTACTTTAATTGGGGCCATTATTGCAGGACGTAAAATTAGGGGTGGTAGTGGCTCGCATTTGGCCATGGGCTTTACTATAGCAGCCTTATTTATTATCACAGATCGGTTCTCCACTATCTTTTCTACCAAAGGGAATTTGCCTCCCATGTTAGCTGCCTGGATACCCAATATGTTATTTATTTGGGTGGTCTATTATTTGTACAAAAAAGCACCAAAATAAGCCGGTTTTTTAGTTAACTTTGTGTCCAAATTTAAAAGGTACAATTATAATATTTGGTATATGGAAGACATTAAAGACAGGTTTGAGAAAAAGGCAACTGCTGCAGGTATTGAAATCAAAGAATTATTAAAACAACACGGCGATAAAAAAATCGGCGAAATAACTTTAGCACAGGTTTACCAAGGTATGCGTGGTATGACTGGTTTAGTTACTGAGACTAGTTTATTAGATGCGCAGGAAGGTATACGTTTCAGGGGTTTTTCAATTCCTGAATTACAAGCAAAATTACCAAAAGCACCCAAAGGGGATGAGCCATTACCAGAAGGGTTGTTCTATTTAATGATGATTGGTGAAATTCCAAATGATACTGATGTAAAGGAAATAACTAACAACTGGCAACGTCGTAGCCATGTGCCTTCACATGTGTTTGATGTAATTGATGCATTGCCATTGTCAACACATCCCATGACCATGTTTGTGGCAGGTGTGATGGCGTTACAAACAGAAAGTAAATTTTCACAGGAGTACGCGAAGGGCATGAACAAAAAAGATTATTGGCAATATACATATGATGACTCTATGGATTTAATTGCGCGTTTGCCAAGAGTAGCAGCGTATATCTATAGAAGAAAATATAAGAACAACGAACATATTCACCCGAATGGATTATTGGATTGGGCGGGTAACCTAGCTTACATGATGGGTTTTGAAGATGAGAGTACAAAAGAATTAATGCGTTTGTACATGACGATTCATGCGGATCATGAAGGTGGAAACGTTTCTGCGCATACGACACACTTAGTAGGTTCTGCATTAAGCGATCCTTATCTAAGTTATGCAGCGGGTATGAATGGATTAGCGGGTCCTTTACATGGATTGGCAAATCAAGAAGTGATTAAATGGATTTTTGAAATGCAAGAAAGCATCGGTACCGATGCACCAACTACAGATCAAATTTCAACATATGTGCAACAAACTTTAGCTGCAGGAAAAGTAGTTCCAGGATATGGACATGCAGTTTTAAGAAAAACAGATCCTCGTTTTACCGCACAAATGGCATTTGGTAAAAAACATTTACCGGATGATAAATTAGTGAATACTGTTTGGAAAATTTATGAAACGGTGCCGCCAATTTTAGAATCATTAGGAAAGGTAAAAAACCCATGGCCGAATGTGGATGCACATAGTGGTGCTTTGCTAGTTCATTATGGTATTGTTGAATATGAATTTTACACCGTATTGTTTGCTGTAAGTAGGGCATTAGGTGTATTAGCTAGTTTAACATGGGACAGAGCATTAGGTTTCCCATTAGAGCGACCAAAGTCAATTACTACTGATTCTGTGAAGCTTTGGATAGAAGGTAAAGGGGAGCTTTAGTATTTAAGTTTTTTAGAAATCATAAGCGCTATATTAAAGGGGAATTAGCTCAGTTGGTAGAGCGCTTGCATGGCATGCAAGAGGTCAGCGGTTCGAACCCGCTATTCTCCACTTTCTATTTATTTATTTGTTCAATGAGTGCAAACACGCTCATGGTGCCCATGACCGCAACCACCAGCCATCCTGCAATTTCAATCCACAAAGGATATTTAAATTGTTTGAGTATCGGCAATCTTCGACCTGCGATTAACATGATGGATAATGCAAATGGTAAAATAAATCCGTTCACTAAACCAGCTAATAATAATAACTCTTTGGGTTTGCCCGTAATCACAAAAATGGATGTGGAGATAATGATAAAGCAACTAATCATTAATCTTTCATTTTGTAAATAACGCGTCTTTAAATTTTTAATAAACGAATAGGAAGTATAGGAAGCACCAATCACGGAGGATATGGCAGCGCTCCATAAAACAACACCAAAAATAAATAAGCCCCATCTGCCGCCGGCAGTTTCAAAAATAGTTGCTGCAGGATTATTTTTATCTAAATGAATTCCTTGTGAAACAACACCCACTGCTGCTAAAAATAAAATGTAGCGCATAAAAGAGGAAATGATAATCCCAGTGGTTGCACTCTTGGTTACAAATTTTATATGTTCACTTCCAGAAATTTCTGCATCTATTAAACGGTGTGCGCCCGAAAAAGTAATGTATCCGCCAACCGTTCCACCCACAATAGTGACAATGGCAATAAGTGATATTTTTTCAGGAATAAAAGTATGATGTACTGCTTGTAAAATTGGCGGGTTTGCTGCGTATACGATAAATAAAGTAAGTCCAATTTTTAGGATGCCTAAAATTTTGGTTAATTGGTCTAATGTTTTTCCTATTTCATTGATCCAAAAAATAAGAATGGCAACAATGCCACTAATAATAGCGCCTTTTGCAAATGAAATGCCTGTTAATATATTTAATGCCAAGCCGCAGCCCGCTATATTGCCAATATTAAAAGCAAATCCCCCCAACACCACGAGTAATGAAAGTATATGACCTAAACCAGGCACTAATTCATTGGCAATTTCCTGCGCACGCATACCACTTAAAGTTATGGCACGCCAAATATTTATTTGTGCGCCAAAATCTAAAATAATTGAAATGACAATGACAAATCCAAAACTAGTTAATAATTGTTCTGTATAAAAGGAGGTTTGTGTTAAAAATCCAGGGCCAATAGATGAATTGGCCATTAAAAATGCAGCGCCCAAACTCAGGCCTGTCATTGATTTTAAAACAGGATTGGAATTAGGGATATTTGATTTCAATATTATTTTGTTTTAATACTTCATGTAGTTTTGTAGCAATAGGAATTGCATTTAATCCATCGCCATGTATACAAATGGTATCTGCTATTATTGAAATATCTTCTTCGTGAATTGTGGCTACCTTTTTTTCAAATATTATTTTTATTGCTTGGGCACTCGCAATTTCAGGATCGTATATGAGTGCATTGTCCAAGTATCTAGGGGTGAGTTGCCCATTATTTTGATAAGTCCGATCCGCAAATACTTCGTTGGCAAAAGGCTGTCCAAAGTTTTTTGCTTGTTGTATGGTATGGCTGCCACTTAATCCATACACGATTAAATCTGGGTTGATGGCTTGAATAGTTTGAATAAAAATTTTACTTAATCCTGCATCCTTTGCACAATCATTATATAAAGCGCCATGTAATTTAACATGGTGTAAAGAAAGGCCCATAGGAATGGAAACTTTTTCAAATAAGTATAATTGATCGGAGATTAGTTCAGCTAATTCAAGTAAAGAAACGAAATGAGATTGTCTGCCAAAATTTATTCTGTCGTCATAACTCGGGTGCACGCCAATGGCAACATTATGTTCCAATGCCAAATCGATGGTACGTTTAATGCTATCCTCATCACCTGCGTGAAAACCGCATGCAATATTTGCGCTACTAATAAAAGGCATCAGCTCCCCTTCATTGTGAAACCCTTCGCCCATGTCGCAGTTAATATCAATATGTTTTTTTATATCGTGCAAGGATTCTGGCATTGTAACATTTAATATTAGCTAAAGCATTTTTGCATTTGTTTGTATTCGGAATGAGCTGTTTCAACATTAGTGATGCTAAAGCGAAAGGGGAGTTCACTTTTGTGCTGTACTAATTTAGGTAAATCTACCAAAATTATTTGACCAATATTTGCATAGCCTCCAATGGTCTGGTGATTTGCCATTAATACAATTATTTCCCCATTGGGTAATAACTGCATCGTGCCCCTGGTTACCGCACTTGATAAATAGCTTTTTTGTTCGATTAATTGCAGGGAAGGTCCCTTCAAAGTATAACCCATGCGATTGGAGTTCAAACTTGTATTAAAGGGTTGCTTTATAATATTTGAAATAGATTCATTGGTTAAATCATTCCATTGTGGCCCTGGAATAAATCTTATTTCATTTGAATTAAAAATATGTTTTTGAATTTTATCTATGTTGCATTGTTGGCTTTCTTGTTTCTCGGTTTTGTCGCTATTTATTTTATTGTCTCCATCCCATGCGATAATTTTAAATTGATCATTGGTTTTTAATTGGGAAGAAAAATCACTTTTACTATTTAGCCATACACTGCTATCTATATTTCCTTTGATGGATAAGTAACTTGTTTTACCAAGTAATGGTTGCATAAAATGTAGGGTATCGTTTTTGCTAACTTGAATTGGGGTATTCAACGCAATACTTTTGTCATTTAATACTGGAACAAAATTGGCGCCTGAAATACAAATGGTATGCGCCTCGTTAAAAATAAAACTGCTTGCTGGAAAATGTAATTCAAAAATGGGCGCCTCTTTTGGATTGCCAACAATTACATTTGCAAGCTGTGCTGATAAATAATCCAAATAGCCACAAGGCGGGATGCCGATATGCTGAAAGCCATACCTGCCCTTATCTTGAAGGGTATCCATGATGCCTTGTTTTATAATTTGGATGGACATTTGTGAATAATTATTAAAGTTCGTTTTGATTTAATGATTCAAATTCAGCTCGCGTGATGGGATAAAATTTTACAGCATCTCCCATCTTGAATTTGGATAAAATAGCAGGATCCTTGTCAAAAATTTTCAAGGGTGTTCGTCCAATAATTTGCCAGCCCCCTGGCGAATGCATCGGATAAATTCCTGTTTGCGCACCTGCAATACCGACACTGCCGGCGGATACATTTTTTCTTGGTTGTGCGTGTCTTGCTGTTTGTATTTTAATATTTACATCACCCATGTAAGCAAAGCCTGGCATAAACCCCAGGCAATACACTTGATAAATATTTTCAGTGTGAATTTTTATTATTTCGGTAATTGATAAACTTAATTTTGTTGACATGCTTATTAAGTCAATACCAAAAATTTCATCATAACAAACAGGAACTTCAATAATTTTATTTACCTCTTTATTAGCGACTTCAGTTTTTCTTCCGCTTGAAAATTTTTCAATTAAGTCATTTGCAAATGCTATTGGTTCATGCATTAGCGCAATATCATAAATCAAAGTAAGGGTATGATAGGAGGGAATGATGTCTTTTATTTCCTTCAGCTGCAGTGAAAAAATAAAATCGTGGAAACATTTTATTTCACAAATCATCGCTTGATCCATTTTTTCAGGAACATAAAACTGAATGGCATGATCACCTAAGGCCTGTGCTTTCCAGTTAAAATTCGAAAAAATCTTAGTCATGATTTTAAAATAGTGAATCATTAAAAGTAGCATTTATTAGCCGGTGCCTTGGCTTATATTAAGCTAGATGTTAACTTTTGCGTATTTAAATTTAATTAATTAACCTAGAATTGATTCTATAAATCGTATTCAGAAAATACACATATAATTGATAATCAAGTATTTATGTATTTTTTCCACAAGTATTCTTGACAAATAGGGGTAAAAAAAGCCCCTTTTTTTTGTTAACGTAGTCATAAAGCCGTAATATTATAGTACGATTGAGACATTTTAAACAAAATTTTTTAACCTTAATGAGGCGGTTCAATTGATTTTTGAGATTACCATTATTTCAATATCACTTTAACTTCTTTCTTAAACAGACCAAACATCATTCTTATGAAAAGTATGCTTTTAGTTTTTTGTAGTGTTCTGTGCATGTTCTCAGCAACATTCGCACAAACAAGACAAGTTACCGGTAAGGTAACAGGCTCTGACAATCAGGCCGTAGCTTCTGCTACAATCAAGGTCAAGGGTAGCAACGCTGCTACTACAACCAATGCTGATGGAACATTTAGTTTGAAAGCACCAGCTGGTAGCTTTGTATTACAAGTCTCTTCATTGGGATTTGAAGCCAAAGAAGTTACTGTAGGCGCTTCTCAAGCAACAGCTAATGTTTCTTTAACAAGTGCATCAAGTGACTTATCTGAAGTCGTTGTAACTGCATTAGGTATTAAGCGTGAAAAGAAATCTTTAACTTATGCATCACAACAAGTGGGTGGTGATGAGATTAGAAGAGCTGCTGGTCCAAACTTTATGGAAGGATTAAGTGGTAAAGCTGCTGGTATCGATATTAAAATCAGTGGATCAGGTGCTGGTGGATCTACTAAAGCTGTTTTAAGAGGTGCGAAATCTCTTCTTGGAACAAGTGAGGCTCTTTTTGTTATTGACGGGGTTCCAATGGTGAATAACAAAGGTGGTCAACCAGGTTCATATGGTGGAAACGACCGTGGTGATGGATTATCTGCAATTAACCCTGCTGATATCGAAAATATCAGTGTATTAAGAGGCGCAAACGCATCTATCCTTTATGGTAGCCAAGGTGCGAATGGTGTTATCTTAATTACAACTAAAAAAGGTAAAGCAGGTAAAACTGTCGTTGATTTCAATTCAAGTACTGTATTTGAGCAAGTAACAGGAATTCCTGAAATGCAATTTATGTATGGTACAGCAGGTGGTGATCTTAACTGGTCTAAAGTGAAAGGAAATTATCAATCTAATTATGTTAAAGATTTCTTCCAAACTGGTATCACTGCAACAAACTCTGTGAATGTGAGTGGTGGAAATAATCAAACAACTGCTTATTTCTCTTTCTCAAATATTACAGCGAAAGGAGCAATGCCTACGAATACTTATGACAAGAATACAATTACATTAAACCAATCAACTAAGTTATTTAGTGATAAAATTACTTTGAGTTCAAATGTAATTTTCTCTAACGAAAAATCATACAATCGTCCAGGTGCAGGTTACTACAATAACCCATTGACTGGTTTGTATACTTTTGCGCGTGAAAAAGATTTTGCTGCTTACAAAAAAGATTACCAAATTTTTGATCCAGCTAGAAACCTTTACAAGCAAAACTGGTATTCAACTTATGAGTTTCAAAACAACCCTTATTTTGAGCTTAACAATAACTCAAAGTTGGCGACAAACAATCGTGTAATTGCGAACGTTAAATTATCATATGATATCGCTAAACACCTTAAGTTTGAAACAAGAGGTAACATCGATTACAATGATGTTTTATTTGATAACAGATATGTTGCTGGTGGAAACTCAGTGAGCGTAAGTCCTAATGGAACTTGGAATTACACTAAATATAAAGATCAGTCTTTATATGCGGACGGAATCTTAAGTTACAATAACAATTTTGGTGACTTTAGTGTTACAGGTTTATTGGGAGCTAGTTACCAAAAAAATACCTTCAACGATGGTATGAATGTGGGTAATGGAACTGTTCCTTTACAATATCCTAACTTCTTCTCTTTCTCTAATATACCTTACAATGTGATGTTTAATTCAACTTTAAATAGAACAATTAAGCAAGGTGCATTTACAAGTGCAAATATTGGTTATAAGGATATGATATATTTAGATGTTTCAGCGCGTAATGACTGGGCTTCTACTTTAGCATTAACAGGAAACCAATCTTATTTATATCCAGCGTTTGGTTTGTCTGCAATTATCAGCCAAATGGTTGAATTACCAGAAGTAATTTCTTACTTAAAAGTAAGAGCTTCTCATTCTGAAACTGGTAATGAGGTTCCTTTTAACGTGGTAAATCCATGGAACTCAATTGGTGGTGCGGGTGGTCCTTCTGGTATCGGTGGTATTAACCGTAACACACAGGTTCCTTTCACTAACTTAAATGCTGAAATGATTAAGAGTGATGAAGTTGGTACTGAGATTAGATTCTTGAAAGGTAGATTAGGACTTGATTTTACTTATTACAATGCAGTAAGTACCAATCAATTCTTATCTTTAGC
>CAJBLA010000257.1 GCA_903953815.1 uncultured Bacteroidota bacterium
GGAACTTCATCTTCGTCAAAGGCCCTCTGCGCTTGCGAGAGGGCCTGACGCATAAATGATTCATGGACGTTATTCACAAAAATGATTAAAGTCTTTTGATTTGAATATTTCTGTAGTACACATTATTGCCATGATCTTGTAAAGCAATATGCCCACTAAATACTTTTCCAAAATCAGGAGATTCCTTTTTTGAAAACTTACTGTTTTTAATTAATTCTTTCCAGCTGTCATCACCTAAAGTAGTATTCGCAGTTGTCACGCCATTTAATTTTAAAACTAAAGTTCCTTTTTGAACAATGATTTCCGCTTTATTCCACTCTCCTACAGGTTTTACTGCATCATCGGGTCCTGCGATTAAGTCATACAAGTTTCCAGCTCTGTGTTTTACAATTTTACCATCACTATGACCTTCATTGTCTAAAACTTGCATCTCAGGTCCAGTATACCAAAGGTTTTTATATTTTGCTTTATCGTCCTGTGCAAAAAAGATAATACCACTATTTCCGTTTTTTGAAATTTTCCATTCTAATCTTAAATGAAAGTCATCAAAACTTTCATCTGTGGAAATATCGCCACGACCTTCCTTTGAACTTGCATCCAAAAAAAGCACGCCATCTTCTACTTTCCAAGCCTGACCTACCACAGCTTCGCCATAAGTGTGCCATCCTTTGGTTGTTTTTCCATCGAATAAATTAGCCCACTTCTTTTTTTGTGCCATAGTTTGAACACAAATAAATAACACCAATGAGGAAAGTACAATTGATTTAAATTTCATTTTTTTTATTTTTTCGATTATTCCTACCTAATTATTTTTTCAACAACATAATATATTTTACCATGGCTATCGCATCTTCCTCTTTCACTTGTGGATGCGGTGTCATTGGTATTGCGCCCCAAACGCCACTGCCGCCACTGATTATTTTACCAGCTAACATTTTTATATTACTTTCTTTAGCTTCATATTTTGCAGCCACATCTTTATAGGCTGGGCCAATTAGTTTTTCACTTGTTTTATGACAAGTTAAACAGTCACTACCTGCAATAAGTGCCAATCCTTTTTGATAATCAGGATTTTCAGATAATGGTTTTGGTGCTGCTACTACTGCTTTTGCTTCAGTGGTTGCTGTTGCATCCATTGTTCCTTCTTTTTTTTCTCCACCACCACAAGCAGCTAATACTATTACTGCAGACATAATTCCTAACACCTTTTTCATACTCGTTTTTATTTAATGATTAATTAATTTAATTATATACCTAAAATTTTCTTATTAAATGCTTCATCTGATCCTGTATTTGCAAAGTCATCAAAAGCTTTTTCTGTTACTTGAATAATATTATTTTTAATAAACTCGGCACCTTCCGCAGCGCCAACTTCCGGATGCTTAATGGCGCACTCCCATTCCATCACAGCCCAGCCTTTAAAATCATAAGCGGCAAGCTTGCTGAAAATATTTTTAAAATCAACTTGGCCATCTCCCAAGGATCTAAATCGACCTGCTCGGTTAATCCAATTTTGATAACCACCGTATACGCCTTGTTTGGCTGTCGGATTAAATTCAGCATCTTTTACATGGAACATTTTTATGCGCTCATGAAATGCATCAATGTATCCTAAGTAATCCATGCATTGTAAAACAAAATGAGATGGATCGTATAATAAGCAAGCACGAGGATGTTGGTTGACCTTATCTAAAAACATTTCATAAGTAACACCATCATGTAAATCCTCACCAGGATGTATTTCATAACAAACATCTACACCCACTTTATCAAACTCATTTAATATCGGTAACCATCTTTTTGCTAATTCTGTAAATCCAGTTTCTACCAAACCCGCTGGACGTTGTGGCCAAGGATACACTGTGTGCCATAATAATGCACCACTAAATGTTGCATGTGCATTTAACCCTAAGTTTTGAGAAGCCTTCGCAGCATATTTTAATTGTTGTATGGCCCATTCCGTTCTTGCCTTTGAATTACCATGAACTTCCTTGGGTGCAAATCCGTCAAATTGTGCATCATAGGCGGGATGAACTGCTACTAATTGTCCTTGTAAGTGTGTAGATAGTTCAGTGATTTCCATACCCGTACTTGCAACAATA
>CAJBLA010000258.1 GCA_903953815.1 uncultured Bacteroidota bacterium
TTGATTTCGGTTTAGTGAAATCATAACTTACTACAAATCAACGCTTTCATTTTCTCAAAAAATCTTCATAACACTGAGGTCCCGGGTTCAAATCCCGGTCTCGCTACATGAAAATCAAGGACTTACGTTAAATCGTGGGTCCTTTGTTGTTTCATGAAAACATCACTTTTATCTTGAAACACTTGCTATCATTGGGTTTTATTGTGTGAGGAATTGTGTTAGTTTTTATCATTTCTTACCGAAAACACGAACTTTTAATGCTGATATTTTAACAGTGGTTAATACCTATGGCACTAAATATTTTAATACCTTTGCTCTGTAAAGACATGCAAAAGAGGATAATTATATTATTGTTATTGATAATTGGGGTAAATCTCTACTCCAACAATCTATATGCATGTAACAAGCCACACAAATCAACTAAGACAACGTCTTTTTTAAAGATGACCAAGGCTAATGCTAAGTCCGATTGTTGCAAATCACATAACAAGGATTCAGGCCACGATTGTAACAAAAAATGTACTCATAACAACTGTGCTTGCACTTCTATCAGTTTAAATAGTTATGTCTGTAAAAAAGAAGTTATTGTAGAAACTATATTCTTTTCTACTATCCAAAGGAAGTATAATACATATAAACCTTCCTTCTACAACGATGTATATATTTCAATTTGGCATCCTCCTAAAATAGCATAAGCTATATTTCTCTCTAGTCAAGTTGAATAACTTGAAAATTTATATTTACTAAAAAACTTAATAAAATGAAAAAGCTATTAACTATAGCGTTGTTGTTATGTATAACAACAATTGCAAATTCGCAAATTATCAGAGCTGAATTAACAGCAACTGGACTTACTTGCTCCATGTGTTCAAAAGCAACATATAATCAATTGATATCAATACCAGAAGTAGAAAAGGTTGAACCAGATTTAAACAATACTACCTTCATTATTCATTTTAAAAATAATACTCCTGTTACAGTCAGTAACTTAAAAAAGAAAGTGGAAGATGCTGGATTTGCAGTCGGTGAATTAATTGTTTTATTCAAACTTGATAATCAAGTAGCAGAAAACAATACATCATTCGTATTAGATAACAATACTTATACGTTTATGGATACAAAACCTAGCACCTTAAATGGCGAGGTAAAATTAAAAATATTGGATAAGGGTTTTGTTGTTGATAAAGAATACAAGAAATTATCAAATATGACAAATCAATATCCTTCATATGTTGGCAATAAAAAAAATACTTACCACATAAAAACATTATAATTTGAAAAAGATTCTAATTATTTCTTTACTTTTTATAAATGTGTCCACGTATTCACAGGAATTATTTGTAATGACTGAACCTGCTAGTAATATGCCAGCAAAGTCGTTCGGTATAAGAAATATGAATGCTTTAATGTTTGAGGCAGATGGTAAGTTGAACTACCATAATATGCCAGAACTTATGTGGGGCATCAATAAAAAATGGATGGTACATGCCCAGGGGTTCATTAGTAACCGTCAGGAAGGTGGCTTTGAAACAGAAGGCGGTAGCTTGTATGCTAAATATCGATTCTTTAGTAAAGATGATTTAAAAAGTCATTTTAGAATGGCTTTGTATGGACGATATAGTTTAAATAAAGCCGATATTCATCAACAAGAGATAGAAACAATGGGTCATAATACGGGATACGAAGCTGGATTTATTGCAACTCAATTGTTGCATAAAGTAGCTATAAGTTCATCGCTGAGTTATGAAAGAGCATTGGACAACAAACCTAACTATAAGTTCCCAATAACTGAAAGTAACAGTGCAATGAACTATACTTTATCTGTGGGCAAATTGATGCTCCCTAAAGTATACACTAGTTACAAACAAGTAAATGTCAATTTGATGTTAGAGTTACTTGGCCAAAGATTAAATGAAAATAAAAAATCTTATTTAGATATTGCTCCCTCTGTACAATTTATAATAAACAGTCAGGCTAGAATAGATTTAGCTTACAGGCAAGAACTTTATTCTACAATGATTCGTACAGCACCAAACGGAGTGATACTTAAATTTGAATACACATTCTTTAATGCTTTCAAATAATTTGATTTTATCAAACAAAAACAATTAAATAAGTTTATACTTTAAACTAAATATACCACTTCTAAACATTAAAATAATATCATGAAAAAACTATTATTAGGCTTATTATTATTGACCATCTTTAGCGCTGTAAACGCACAAGACCCTGCCAAGAAAAAATTAGTATTCAATCCAAA
>CAJBLA010000259.1 GCA_903953815.1 uncultured Bacteroidota bacterium
AAACGTACTTGCGCGTTTGTGGTACTGTAATTTTTTTGTGCGAATAGGCTTTGTGTGCAAACCAGTAATAGAAGGGATGCGAATATACGAATGGTCATATTTTTAGTGTTTGAACATCAAAATTAAAGAATATTTTGAAATAAGCCTATTTTATGTACTGATGTATGGGCTGTCTATTGGAAATACTCTTGCCTAAGGTCATTTCATCCGCATATTCTAATTCTCCACCGAAGGCAATACCTCGGGCAATAGTGGTAATGATACAATCCGACTTGGCCAGCTTTTTTTGGATATAATAAATGGTCGTGTCTCCTTGAATATTCGGATTGAGTGCAAAGACGAGTTCAGTGACTTCTTCTTTTTTTACCCTTTCAATTAATGCGTCAATGGTCAGTTGTTCCGGACCAATGCCGTCCAAGGGGGAAATAATTCCACCCAATACATGGTATGTGCCATTGAATTGTTGCGTGTTTTCAATCGCAATTACATCCCTAATATTTTCTACAACACAAATAGTGTTTTTTTGTCGTCCCGAATTGGCACATATAGAGCAAATATTACCATCACTAATATTGTAACAACGTTGACAAAATTTTATTTCCTTTCTCATTTTCTGTAATATCTCACTGAAATGAGTGGTGACTTCTGTTTCTTGTTTTAATAAATGCAATACCAGTCGGAGTGCTGTTTTTTTACCAATGCCTGGCAATTTTGAAAATTCAGCAACAGCATTTTCTAATAAAGTGGAAGGTAATTGCATAGGTGTTAAATCAAAGTAAAATTACTTATTAATTATTACATTAAACTCATTCTCCCAATTCGCTTTTATATTGAGTATGTCGGTTAATTTTTTAACAATTTCTGGCTGTTGCTTAATGGAATTATTATATTTACCGGTATCCCAAATGCCATTATTGTTGGTATCGTCTAATACTTTTAAATCATAATCACCTGGCGGTAATTTTAGCATTTGTATGAGCGATTGTTTTATTGGGTAACTATAGGCGACTTTGTTGTCCTTGGTTAATAGTAAAATTGGATGAAGCATGTTTTGGTAGCCCGAAACCCTTACTAACGCACTACCATAAGCTGCATCGCTTTTTGTGATAAATTTAATGGTGTCTGCTTTGGCAATGTAATTTTGGTTGGTATCTAATAGGCTTCTTTTAGGAACTATTAAACGCATGGGCGTTGACTCGACCCAATCATAATGAATAGTTACCATTTTTTTTGTTGCAGTATCAATGGATACTTTATAGTTACTTAATGGCTTATTTAAGGTGTCGCACAATACAATAGGAAAGCTATCATTGAATTGTACAGGTGTTTCAAAAGTTAAAGTAAGATCGGTTAATAAGTCCTGCTCGTTACCTTCGATACTTTTCATATACTTTAAGCCAGTCGGCGCTTTTTTTACATTTTTATTATTTGAAGCAGTGTTTGCTTTTTTCTTTTCTACTTTTTGATGGGCTTGAAAAACATATAATTGTTGTGAATCCGTTTGCGCACTTATTTGAAGTGGGGTATTTAAAAATCCGAATAGCTTAGTGCTATCATCGTACCTTTTATTATAATCGTTGGGTAATACAAAAACCGAAAAAGCAGCAGTAGGCAAAAAAGTAAATTCAAACTTTCCTTTTCCATCCACTTTTGCATAATACAAAGGCTTGTCTTTATAAATGGCAGAGTCTTTATTAGTAGGGTGTAATACAACAATGAGGGTGCTATCAATGACGCCCGTTTCGGCAGTTCGAACAGTTCCGGATAATCTTCCGGAATCCAAATAATTTCCGGTACTAAAAACGTACGTAAAGTTTTTTAAAATATTTCCTTCATTTACATCTTTAATCGCGTTTCCAAATTTGACACTATAGGTGGTGTTTTTATCTAAGGTATCGTTGATCCTTATCCGCAACATGTTTAATCGAGCATCAATCAATGGGGTTGTTTTAATACCTG
>CAJBLA010000260.1 GCA_903953815.1 uncultured Bacteroidota bacterium
ATTTATCCTCAGGATTTATTGCTGTATTTTGATCAATCGCATTTAGCTCAATACTAATATCTGGCAATAAAAAGAAGTTTGGATCCTCCCCTGATTTTGTAATTAACTGCAATCCCTTTTCAGTCAATTCCACTGAATTATTTTTTTCATCAATATGGAAATACAACTCCGCATCCACTGCTGGCATCTCACGTTGCTGATCCGCCAAATAATGATTTTCTGCTTTTTGTAATTTTACACGAATACCTGGCTCACTTAAATATTTAATAATGGCGCCATTCTTAGGCAAGCCTCTGAATGCACGATACAAAGCCAATCCGCCATCTTTCACATCATCATTCCCTTCTGCTATTTTTTTCTTTGCTTCAATTAAAAATTGATTCACTACTTTTTTCTGAATGTCTACCAATTTTTCAATCCTTGGTTTTAATTCAAAAAATTGTTGCTCTCCTGTTGGATGACCAATTGGACCAGAAATAATTAAAGGGGTACGCGCATCATCAATCAATACACTATCCACCTCATCCACCATGGCAAAATGATGTTTGCGTTGTACCATTTCCTCCGGTGTATGCACCATATTATCACGCAAATAATCAAATCCAAATTCATTGTTGGTTCCGTATGTGATGTCCGCACGATATGCATCGCGACGCTCCTCAGAGTTAGGTTGATGTTTGTCGATACAATCTACCGTTAAACCCAGCCACTCGAATAAAGTTCCATTCCACTCACTATCTCTTTTGGCTAAGTAATCATTCACCGTTACAATATGCACCCCTTCACCCGATAAAGCATTTAAATAAGCAGGCAAAGTGGAAACCAAAGTTTTACCCTCCCCGGTGGACATTTCCGCAATTTTTCCCTCATGTAAAACGATACCTCCAATCAACTGCACATCATAATGAACCATATTCCAAGTAATGGGCATCCCAGCCGCTTTCCATGTTGTTTGGAAAACCGACTCCTCGCCTTTGATACTTACATATTCCTTTTTGACAGAAAACTGACGGTCTAATTCAGTAGCCGTAGCCACTAATTCAGTATTATTTGTAAAACGACGCGCCACTTCCTTCACTACCGCAAAAGCTTCGGGCAATAAATCCATTAAAATGGTCTCCAAAGCATTATCACGATCTTTTTTTAATGCATCTATGTTTTGATAAATCGAATCACGCCCCATAAACTCGCTCATTGGAAGCGCTTCCGCTTTGGCTTGTTCTGCCTGTATAGTTTCATCAATAGCTGCCAAATGCGCAGTGATGCGCGCTTTAAATTCCGTGGTTTTACCGCGCAATGCATCATTGGAAAGTTGTTCATAGGACGCAAAATGCCCATTGATTATAGGCACTAAATGTGCTATTTTTTTAACATCTTTCTCACTTTTAGATCCGCCGAATATTTTACTTATAAATTGCAACATAGTCCTATGATAAATTATATATAATCCCTTATTAGCAATCAGTATGCCAATGACATTTTGGCCACTAGACAAGGGGTGTCAAAGGTAAGCATTTGAAGGCAGTTTGGCCATTTTATGGGCCTGGGAATATAAAAATTAACTTGCAGGGCCTGAAAAGTGAAAAATGAACGAAAAAATGATACCTTTGCTCGCCTTAAGTACCCCTTAATTTCAAGCGGGATTCATTAAGAAAAATCGGAAAATTTACTACTATGGCAGGTCAATTGAATGAAGTAAGAAATAGGATCAAAAGTACGCAATCTACCCAGCAGCTTACAAAAGCAATGAAAATGGTGAGTGCGGCAAAATTACGTCGTGCACAAGATGCGATTACACAGATGCGTCCTTATACACGTAAGTTGCAGGAAATGTTAGGTAATATTTTAAGCAGTTTAGATGGTGACGTAAATTTAGCTTTGGCGGAA
>CAJBLA010000261.1 GCA_903953815.1 uncultured Bacteroidota bacterium
ATATTTAACAATATCATCAAGCGTTGGAAAAATAAATATAAAATTAAATTGAAGTCACAGGCAGATAATTCAAGCCACCTAGTAGAATACCGCTTTTTAGATGAACATGGTGAAGCGATCATTTTATAATTAACTTTAAAAGATACATTCAACTCAAGGTGTAAAAGAAATAAAAAAGGGTCCCGATAAATCGGGACCCTTTTTTATTTAAAGCTAAATGGAATTAACGTCTTTGTAAAGTAAGTGTGTTAACACCATAATCAGTACTTCCGTATTTCAAACCAATTTTCAAACCAATATAACCAGTACAAGAGAATACATATCCATTCGTACCTGAACTTGGAATGTAGGCGCTTGTAAGTTGCCCATAATCAGCAAAAACTACGTTGTTGGTTGCTAATTTCGCTACCCCTGTAGCTGGATCGATATTGATAATCAAATCATTTTTCTTGTCGCCATATGCTGGATTTGGCCATACATCAGAAATATTAATTTGATTTGCTCCTGGGCCATCGCTGACAGAAACAACATCGCCCACTGACCAGTCAGCCCAATCATCTTGCATGACAGTGTAAGTGCCTTTCATATTACCTGTAAAAGGACATACTACAAAAGCAGTCCATCTCATACAAGCATTATAGCCACCAGCAGATTCTAATGCACCTACGGTATTTGAAATATCATAGGTTTTATTGTCTTCAGTCACTAACTGATGGTAGAAGGTATAAAACTGTCCTGGTGCAAATAATGCAGCACTGGTCATGCCATATGCCTTTGCAATTTCAGCACCGGTAGCTGCAATAGTAGTCGTACCAGACATTGGAATTGTTTTAACTAGCTTCCAAGCCTTTGGGTCCGCTGAAGAACCTTTGAATACATACAATTTTACTTCTTTGATTTTTACACCATTATTATATGGGTCAATCTTAACGCCTACGGAAGAAGCATCAATTGCTGCAAAATTTAGGTTGGCATTGGTTACTGAGTTTAAAGTAACATAAGCACCTTTACCCAAATTGTTGATATCAACAAAAGGATTATTAGTTGCAAGGTCTCCCTTTTGACAAGAAGAAACCAATGCCGTGAAGGCAATTGCAATTAATATTTTATTTAATATTTTTTTCATTATTGTCAAATTTATTAATTGATGAAATTATCTGCGTTATTATCCCAAAATACTTTGTCCACTTTCGCACCCAATGCTTTTTGTGTTGGTGCATTTAAGTTTCTGTTGACGTATACGGAAGGATAATAAAATGAACGTATGAAAAATCCTGGCGTTGCAGAATATACAGTTTGCTGCATATTTTTTGGAAAGCCTGTAAGTCTGTATGCATTATAAGCCTCCCAACCATTACCCCAGGTTGACAAATAGTATTCTTTCATGATAATTTCTAACTTCCCATTATCATTAGCAGCATCATATGCAGCTAAAACAAAGCTAACATAAGCAGCTATAGTAGTAGCATTCGCAGCATAAGTTGCACTAGGAGTTACACCTAAAGTTGCAGGGAAACCGGTTACTTTAGCCATATTATTTTTAATAGCAGCTTCTAAACTTACTCTTGCAGCAGCCATACCACCGGTAATAACACCAGTAGCAGCAGCTTCCGCTAATTTGAAATGCGTGAACTCTGAATTCCAAATTGGTAAGATGCCAGCACCTTTACCACCAACTTCTAAAGCAACTTTGGTATTTTGATTTTCATCAAATAAACCACCTGCTGGATAAATACCCCAAGTCGTTCTAAAAGAACCATCTGGAGGCGTACCACTATTGTCACCATGATCACGTCCCCAATAGCCAGTACCTAAATAACAGAAGGGTTGTGCATCTGAGTAGTGTGCTGGTTTTGGATAAGTAATACAAGATAAAGTGATCTCGTTAACGTTAGCACCGCTTGTATTTTGACGATAAAAATAGTAACGTTGTCTTGGATCAAGTGTTGTTCCTCTTGCACCAGAAATTGTTCCACCATTTTTTTCTGCTGCTACAGCCCACATAAACCAATCGCCCATATACTCCCCCACTGAACCTGCTGCATTGTAGTTTCCAGCATAATCTGGATGACGTGCATCAGGAGAGTTCCTGTTGGTACCGTATTTGAAATTAAAGTCACCTGCTGCAGTTGAAATCAAATCACCTGCGGTAACCAACGCTTGAATTTTTGCAGCAGCAGTTGCATCCACTTTACGTGTTTGCATTAACAATTTAAATTTAATTGTTTTAGCAGCTGTAATCCATTTTGCAGCACTATTGCCATAATATAAATCATTCGCTACTGCGGCAGATCCTGGTTTGCTAAAATCTACAATCGCATCATCTAATATTGCAATCGCAGCAGCATAAACAGCAGCGCCTTTATCTTGTTTAGGATTAGGATTTTCAATGCCTAATTCTGCCTCAGTCCATGGGATATCACCAAAAGCGTCCACCATGGTCGCTAAAGCATAAGCTTTAAAAAACTTAGCGATACCAGATGCTCTAAATTTCTTTTGTGTTTGTGCCAAAGGAATTAAAGCATTTGCATTTTTAATAATACTGGTATACCCTGTTGTCCATAAGCCATCAGAAGTACCAGGTGAGTAAGCATTAGAATAAAGGGGTCCAAACATTGCTTGTTGTCTGGTTAATTGACCGCCTAAATTTGATGCCTCATCAAAAAAACCTGTGAATGATAATTGAACCGTGTTCAACAATAAGTCAACATCGGCAGTATTCACAGAAGGCGCATTGGGATTCTCCAAAAGCGCATCCAACTGCTTGTTACATGCAACCGTAGTTGAAAATAACGCTAGGATTACTATAATTTTAAAATATTTCATATTCTTTACTTTTACTTATTTAGTATTAAAAAGTTATTCTTACACTTAAACCCATTCTACGTGCAGAAGGACCAGTGATAAATTCCAAACCCCTTCCATTACCTACACCTAAACCATTGGTTTCAGGATCAAAGTTCATGTACTTAGGAAAGTTGGGAGCATAATACCAAAGGTTACTACCATTCGCAGTAATTGATACACTACCAAATGGTGTTTTACTCAATAATTTTTCAGGCAAAGCATAAGACAATGACATATCTCTTAATCTTACGACAGTTGCATCAAAAATACCTCCTTGGTCTGGACCAAACACGTTATTGAAGTAACCTTGTGTAGCACTGATTTGAATATTATTTGGTTTACCATCTGCAGTTACACCAGGTAAAATATAAGGTGCCGCACGATCAAATTCAGTGTCTTTTGTAACACCTCTCGCTAATAATGATCTAGCAGTTGAAGAATACATATCACCACCATGTGTATAGTCCACTTGGAATCGGAATGTGAATGATTTGTAGGTTAAACTATTGATACCAGATAATCTATAATCAGGGTTAGGATTACCAATAATTCCAATCGTAGTGGATGCAATATAATCACCACCAGCGCCCACTAACAATTGACCATTTTCATGTCTTTGATAATAATACCCTTTCATGATACCTAAAGGTTGGCCGTTAATTGCAAAGTTTCCTAAAGTAGTATAACCAGCATAAACGATTTCTTTTAAGTCAGAAGGAATATCAGATACCATTGAGTTGTTAATAGTCCAGTTACCTGTTACTTCCCAAACCCAATCTTTGTTTCTGATAATTTTATATGCTAATTGCGCTTCAACACCCTTATTCGTTACTTTACCAGCATTAATTTGTTGAGAGGTATATCCAGTAGAAGGATCCAAATCTCTATTCAAGATTTGGTCATTAGATACACGTTGATACAAAGTGATATCAGCACTTAATCTACTTTGGAAAAATTTACCTTCAATACCAGTCTCTGTCTCTGCCATCAACTCAGGCTTCAAATTTGGATTTGGTAAAAAATTAGGAATTGAATTTGTATTAATTACTGTACCAGAGTTCGTCACAAAGTTTCTTGTAGAAATATTTAATGCAGACCTTGTGGAATAAGGATTAGGGAAGTTAGCCGCAGTTGAATAACCTAAACGAAACTTTAAGTAGTTTATGTTTTTCTTATTTCTTAAAAAATCGAAAGCTTCTGTAGCAATAAACGAACCACTAATATTTGGATAGAATACGCTTCTGTTCTCAGCTTCTAATGTTGAAGTAAAGCTATTTCTACCACCCACTACTAAGTAAGCATAATTTCTATAGCCTAATGTCGCTGTTGCAAAAGCCCCTATTGATTGTGATTTAATTAAATAATCCATATCAGCACCTGCTTCATTCACAATATCATGGGTCACAAAGTTAGTATGATCTAATAATCCGAAAACTAATTGATCCTTACTCGTTGCACCCATTTGGTTATAGCTTAATTCTCTTGAGTTCACACCCGCTAAAACATCTAAATCGAAATCATTGTTAAGATCAGTTTTGTATGTGGTAGTTAATGTATGATCTAAAATGCTATTAGAGCCAGTAGATGTCCTTAAGAAACCTTGTGGATAATAAGTACCACCTTTATTTTGCGCATACAATTGATAGTTTGAATAATTATCATATCCAAAACGATATTGCACTTTAATTTTTTGGCTTAAGTCATAGTTCAAAGAAACTTGACCATAATTTCTGCTTACTTTATCTTGTGTGAATGAATTTTTCAAAGTCCAACGAGGATTTTGAATATCATTTCCACCTCTATAATAAACATGAGAATTATCAATCGGATTCTCCCACTCCAAGCCCATTAAATCAACTGCAGTCGGTGTATACATTACATCACCATACAAAGATGGGTTTGATGCTGTAGAACCGAAAGAAGGAGAAGTTGGCGGAGATTTAACGTTTGTATTTACATGGTTAAATGTACCATTCAAGGTTAACTTGTTCGACAA
This sequence comes from uncultured Bacteroidota bacterium, assembly GCA_903953815.1. GTDB lineage: Bacteria > Bacteroidota > Bacteroidia > Chitinophagales > Chitinophagaceae > Sediminibacterium. The sequence continues at coordinate 4,844 of CAJBLA010000261.1, forward strand.
TTTCATAGTACCTCCCATTGAGATATTGTTCTTCATAGAACCGTTGCCTTCTACGAAACCTTGATCATCCGTGTAACCATAGTTGATGTTATAATTTAAATTTTGCGCAGATCCTGCAAAGTTTACGGAAGTGTTTTTAGAAACACCATCACGGAAAAATCTTGATACGCTATTGTAATATTTAAATTCATAGTCATTGTTTCCTACGTATTGTGGAAATGCAGCATTTAAGTTGGCTCTGCTATAAGGATGTGCCACCTTCGCTGGAGGATCTGTAAACTTAGCACCCCAGTTGGAGAAGAATGCCAAACCTAAACTTAAATCAAATCCACCACCATAGGAAGTATTGTATTCTGGTAAATTAGCAACTTGGTTAACAGCATAGGACTGTGTAACCGTTACTTCATTTTTCTTTCTAGTTTTTTGTGTAGATCCGTTCTTGGTCGTAACCAAGATAACCCCGTTTCTACCTAACTCACCATATAGTGTTGTCGCACTCAAGCCTTTCAAAATGTCGATTGACTCAACGTTGTTTGGATCAAGATCCAAGAAACGACTAGGTGTGTTATTGCCGTAAGTAAATCCAGCTTGGTTATTCGTACCACCATCAAATGGCACACCATCAACAACCCATAATGGTTGAGCGTTACCAGAGATGGTACTCACTGCACGAATTATGATATTGGTACCAGAACCAGATAAACCACTAGAAGGTCCAATGTTTACTCCGGGTGCTTTACCATTTAATAAACGCGCAATATCAATTTCAGGTTTTTGTTCTAAGTCTTTTTTACCAATAGAAGAAACCGCGTAACCTAAGGCTTTCTTCTCTTTTTTGATACCCAAGGCCGTAACAACCACCTCACTTAAATCTTCTTTTAACGCCTTTAAAGTGAAATTGTTTATTGATGTTACTAAACTTGCTGTTGCTTCTTTCTTCTCGAAGCCTACACTTGAAACCTGCAAAACAGCGCCAGCTTTAACACTGATTCTGAAATTACCATTTGCATCAGTAATGGTTCTGTTTTTTGATACACTTTTCTCAGTGATTACCGCACCTTCAACTGGAGTACCTTTTTCATCGGATACTTTACCAGTGACAGTTGTGTTTTGAGCGATCGCCGCTTGGAAAGAGAAAAACGCAAAAAACAAACACCATAATAGTTTTTTTCTCATGTTGTTGTTTTAATTAAAATTGAATGAATTTTATTGACAATAAATTTAAAAAAATTTGTTTAAATAATTTAACTATTTGATAACATTATTTTAATCTTACTAAATAT
>CAJBLA010000262.1 GCA_903953815.1 uncultured Bacteroidota bacterium
GTAATCATTGAATTGTCCTTCAATAATTCCACTACCCTAAATCCTTTATAAGGGGTCCCCCAATTACCACCTACATGGGCATCAAAAATATAGGGCACTTTTTCAACCATTTTAAAGCTATCTTGATCATGCTCATGACCATGGAAAACGGCTTTCACATTTGGATATTTTTTGATGGTATCAAATACTTCAGGTGTACTTATGCCATTCTTAGTCCACTTTGCTTGTGGTATATGTAAAAAGATAAAAACCTGCTTCTTGTCCTTATGTGATTCCAAGGTTTTATTCAACCAAGATAAATCCGGAGATAAATAAACTCCTTTTTCATTGGAAGTGTCTCCCAACAAAATTCCATTGCCTTTAACAACAACATCATGATTTAAAGGCGTGCCCCAAACATTGTTCCAATATTCGGGTGATACCATATCATGATTACCTCTTGTAACATAATAAGGCATTTTTAATGCATCTAATTTCCCTTTTACTAATGGCAAAAATGCTTTCTCATTATGAATCAAATCCCCATTTACCACAGAAAAATCCAATGGGCTTTGTTGATGAAATAAATTCATTTGATTAATCACTGTTTCCGTCATTTGCTCAAATAGTGTATTAGGCTGACCATAATGCACATCGGAAGCCACTGCAAATCGAAGTTTAACTTTACTTCTCAAGCCTACAACTTCATTGGCACTTAACGGAGTAACTCTACCAGTGATTAAAAATGCAGAGGCAAAGGAAATATTTTTAATAAAGTGTCTACGGGAACTACCTGAATTTTTATTACTTGACATAATGACTTATTTGTCATTAAAAATAATCAAAAATTAGGATTAAAAGTCACAATTGTATGAAGGGAATATTAATAAATTAAATTGTTTAAATTTAATCACTACTATTTTTACATTCATCGCAACACCAAAGGTCAACTAATTCAAGGGGTGTGCTTTTTAATGATTTCAACTAAAACATTAGCCGGTTGAACGCCAGGTTGGCGCCACTTTATTTCACCTTTATGGAATAATGCTATTGTTGGGACACTTGACACATTCAATTCTGAAGCCAATTGTTGGTTCCGATCAACATCAATTTTAATAATGCGCACTTTATCACCTAATTGTGCATGCACTTGTTGTAATATCGGTGGCATCATTTTACAGGGGCCACACCATTCTGCAAAAAAATCAACAAGTACGGGTGTATCACCATTAATAATTGAGCCAAAAGTTTCTGTAGTTGCCATAATAATTTTTTTAATGCTACTTTATCTCGGTAAAATCTATTTCGTTTGTTTTGTGTTTAGCTGAACTACTTGGCGTGTACCCGCAATTATTATAACCGCACCCAATTTTATATTTAGCGCCAACTATGGAGTAAATCGCAAAAAATAAGGCAAATAGCATGGCTACATTGTCTGAATTTTGGTAACCTACCATACCCACAATCGCGGTCATTATCAACCTAAAAACTAAGATTAAATCCAATTTGCTTAATAATTTTTGCATAATAAATATTTATACAAATTTAAGTCGGAGAAACTTACTGAAATGTGACATTTATTACAAAGCAGGCAACACTATTGCTAAAAATTCTCACTAAAATCGTATCTTCAGTACTGAATTTATATACCATGTTATCAATTGAACAATTAAAAAATTTATTCCCTGATTGGGAACAAGGTTTATATGAATCTGTATTGGAACATGCAGAATTAAAAGAGGCGAATGCCGGTGAAATATTATTGAAAAAGGGACAAAATATCAAATCAGCGATGTTGGTGGTGGAAGGCACTATAAAGCTATATCAGGAGGATGAGGATGGCGGAGAATACTTTATGTACCATTTAAACCCGGGAGAAGCATGTGCTGTTACCTTAGTTTGCAATTACCATCATGAGCAAAGCCAGGTTTTAGCAAAGGCAATTACAGATATCAAGTTTTTAGCGATCCCCGTTACCTATATGGAAAAGTGGCTGAATGAGTTTAAAAGCTGGCATTACTTTGTTATTAAAACATATCGAAGTAGGTATGAAGAATTGCTAAAAACCATTCATGAAGTGGCTTTTAAAAATATGGACGAACGCTTAGAATTTTATATAAAAAAACAGGTTGATCAATTTGGGGTGACCGTAAAACTGACCCACCAAGAAATCGCTAATGATCTAAATACATCTCGTGAAGTAATTAGTCGTTTATTGAAAAAAATGGAGCACAATGGCTGGATTAAAATGAATCGAAATGCCTTTGATTGGATCAAGAAGCAAAACTGACACGTTTGAAAAATATTTACATCCCCATTTTTGAACAATTATTTGGGTGGTGTGATAAATATCACAATTTAATAGTAAATATTAATTGAGTTTTGCATTAGATAAAACAATCAAATATGCAAAATGTAATTGAAACAATCAAGCAAAAGCAAGGAACTTTATTAGATGTTCGCAGTCCAATGGAATTTGAGAGCGAGCATGTGCCAGGTGCCATCAATATTCCACTAGACATACTCGAAAGTAATTTAAAAAATATTGCAAGCTTACCTAAGCCAATATTAGTGTATTGCTTAAGCGGCGGAAGAAGTGGCGTTGCTACAAGTATTTTACAACAAAACGGCGTATCCGAAACTTACAATGGCGGTGGTATTTATAATTTATTAAGTATTTTAAATAACAATTAATATGTTCTCTTTTTTAAAAAAATTATTCGGCCCTGGAACAGATTACAAAGCGCTGGTTCAAGCAGGTGCAATTATTATTGATGTAAGAAGCCCGCAGGAATATGATGGTGGACACATTAAAGGATCCAAAAATATTCCTGTAAATATTATTCAACGCGAAGTGGCAGGCATTAAAAAAATGGGTAAGCCCGTAATCACCGTTTGCCAAAGCGGTGCACGAAGTGGTATGGCAAAAGGAATATTAAAAGGTGCAGGAATTGAAGTATACAATGGTGGATCATGGTTTGGCCTAAGATCAAAAATTTAATGATAAAATATGAAAAGCTGGATACAAAAAAATAAATTAAGTCTTGTTGGTGTTGCCGTTGGTGCTTTGGGCGGTTTCCTGTATTGGAATTATGTAGGATGCGAAAGTGGCACTTGTATGATTACCTCTAAACCGATTAATAGCACATTGTATGGTGCTCTCATGGGATTTTTATTATTTGGTATGTTTCAAAAAGAAAAAATTGCTGATAATTTAAAATAACACATATGAAAACAAACATGGGTTCTGCTGACAAGGCAATTAGAATTGTACTTGCTATAGTATTTGCTGGATTGTATATCACTCAACTTGTTGAAGGCACTGTAGGTATAGCCTTACTTGTATTGGGTGGTGTATTTTTATTAACTAGTATCCTTAGCTTTTGTCCCTTGTATACCCTATTGGGGATGAATACTTGTGAAAAGAAAAAGTAATAATGTTCTGTTCATTAACAATATTAAAGGCGGCCCAATTAGGCCGCCTTTAATATTTTGCAAAATCCATAAAATGGAAAAGCTAAATTGAAGCTAAAGAAGGATTAAACTGTTTTTTTAGGTGGAAGTGCAAACGCAGTTGCTTCGTGTTCAAAATTTCCATTATGAGCGCCATCACAAAATGGCTTGTTTTTACTTAATCCACAACGGCAAAGTCCAATCACTTCCCTTCCTGCTAAATCGTATGTATTTCCAGCACGATCTACAATGGTGAATTCACCTTCTACTTTTAATGAACCGTTATTGTTAATGGTAATTTTAGTTGACATATTTTTAATTTAGGTGATAAAAATAATACTTTAGTCACTAAAAAAAGAAAAAAATAATTAGGGGCGCATTAAGTCAACGACTAATTGATCTAAAATTTCAAATGCCGTTTCGGCCATTTTGTTACCTTTATTATCCAAAAGTGGATTAACCTCGGTAAATTCAACACAACAAACCTTTTTAGTTGCAATAAAGAGCGCTAATAGCTCCTTTATTTCACCAGATGAAAAGCCA
>CAJBLA010000263.1 GCA_903953815.1 uncultured Bacteroidota bacterium
GATTTTATTGAACAAATAAAATATGCGCATAGTATGGGTTTTAGAAGTATTGAAGACAATGGCATGATGGGCAGAACTCCTGAAATGCAACAAAAAATAGGAGATACTTTGGCCTCTTTGGGAATGAATATGGGTGTATTTGTTATTGCTTTTTCAAACAATGATAAAATCAATTTAACGACAGGCACACAAGAGTGGAAAGATAAATTTGTACAAACCTGCAAGGAGTCGGTGGAAGTTGCAAAAAGATGTAATGCAAAATGGATGACCGTTGTCCCTGGAAATTATGATCGTAAATTACCTATTGGCATTCAAACAGGTAATGTAATTGATGGATTGAGACTAGGCACTGAAGTTTTAGAAAAAAATAATTTAATCATGGTCTTAGAGCCATTAAGCGATACGCCTGAATTATTTTTACGTTATTCTGATCAAACCTATGCAATATGTAAAGCAATTAATAGCCCTTCATGCAAAATTTTATTTGATATGTATCACATGCAAAAAAACGAGGGTAATATCATTACGAATATAAACAGGTGTTGGAATGAAATTGCTTATTTCCAAATTGGAGATAATCCAGGACGCAATGAGCCAGGTACCGGCGAAATGAATTACAAAAACATTTTCAAACACATTAGCGGGAAGGGCTATAAGGGAATCTTAGGAATGGAACATGGCAACGCGATTAAAGGTGTTGAAGGTGAAGCCGCTCTTATTAAAGCTTATCGTGACGCGGATAGTTTTTAAAAATTAGATTTTTTAAAATTCACAACGCATAAAAATAATGGGGATGCGCGGAAGCGCATAGTTATTGTTGATGCGCTTATTCGTATTATCGTAATTGGTGTAAACTATATTTTTTCGATCAGTTACATTCTGAATGTCTGCACCATAACTCCAAGTACTCTTATTTTTATTTTTCTTATAGCTAAAGGAAAGGTCTGTCCTCCAATAGTCTGGATATTGCGCACTAAATATTTTTGTATTATCTAAGATAGTGGTTGACCTCGCTATAGATTCTTTTAAATTGATGGGGGTATAACAATTACCACCCCTTAATAAATATCGTATGTTTATTGAAATGCTATTATTTTTTTTCAATTTAAACTCCTTCCCAATTAGCGCATTGCCTGCATAACTATTATTATAAATAGTATTGCGCCATATTTTATTCTTATTTTGAAATTTAGAATCAAAAAGGGAGGCGGTTATTAAATAGTAAAAGTTTTTTGAATAAAATTTTTCAATGGTTAATTCGATTCCCTTATTTTTCCCCAACCCTGCATTTTCTAAAATATTAGTTGGAATACCTCCACTGGTGTTTAATATGGAATAAGTGCCATTGTATACAGTATCAATGGGCACGCTGGTCAAGTTTTGAATATAGGCTTCGAGCTTCACCTTTGTTTTATCATTTATTTTTTGTTCATAGGATGCTACATAGTGAAATGCACTTCCTGGATTTATATTTTTATTAGGCTGCGTAAAACTTCCGTTGGCTGCATACCTTTTAAATAAATACACGGACACCGGCTCCAATCTACTATGCACACCAACACCAGTTGAAAATACACCACCCCATTTATTTTCAATATGTAAGGCCCATCTAGGCTCTAAGGCGGTTGCATCATTTAATAAAAATTTATATTGATGTAGGCCAATAGTTGTTTTTATTTTTGAACTTAATTTAGCTAATAATTGCGCGTATAGTTGAAAAAAATGAGTATCCCCGTCATCATTTAAATAATTAAATAAAACATTTTTTGAACCTAAACGATTGTCTTTTAAATTATAGGATAGATCACTTAACACAATCCCTGATTCCATCGTAAGCCGATTATTAAATTTATAGGTTAACGCACTTGAAAATCGTAAGGAAGGGTATTTATAAATTAATTGCCGAGTCACCAAACCAGTAACTCCTCCTGACATATTTTGTTTTAAATTTTCTTGCGATTGATAACTGATTGATAAAACATTTTTGAAAAACATTTTTCGGAATGAAATTTTATGATTTAATCCGAAAACATTCAAGCTTCCCTTGTCAATATTTTTTTCAGTCAAAGTTGTTTGATACGTTTCATCATTACCCATTAATCCCCATATGGAAAATACACCACTCTTTTTTGTAGGTAATTCCACTGTAAAATTTAAATCTCTGAAGTCGGGATTGTAATTGTTTGTATTTAAATTAATAATATTGCTATTCAATAATAATTGTAAAGTTGAATATCTGCCAGCAACACGGTAGGAACTTCCTGATTTACCGATGGGTCCTTCCATCCCAAAATCTAGGCCAATTAAACTTAATTGTCCAGTGAATTCTGTTTTTTGGTTATTACCCCTTCTAAAATTTAAATCAAATACACCTGATAAACCATTTCCGAAATTTGCGGGGAAGGCACTGGTCATAAAATCAGATTTAGCCAAACTATAGGCATTAATCATAGATACAATACCACTCGTTGAACCTTGTCCATCAGTAAAGTGGTTGGGATTTGGTATTTCAATCCCTTCTAATCGCCAAAGTAATCCACGGGGCGAATTACCCCTAATGACAATTTCATTATTATCATCAGATCCCGCATTACTAACACCTGCAAAGGCCAATGCCATTCTTGCTGGATCTTGGAATCCACCTGCATATCTAACTGCCTCCTGCGGCCCAAATTGGCGGGTGCTGACTAATGCAAATGGGTTATTAAATTGCTCCTTATTTTTATTACTGTTTACCGTTACTTCCTTCAAAATGGTCACCGCCTCTTCTAATTCAATTTCTAATACCACTTCCTTACCACTATTTAGTTCAATACCATTTATCAACGTGTTTTGATAACCCATTTTACTTATCACTAGGTCGTATTTAGCAATCGGAATTTTACTAAAACTAAATTTCCCATTACTATCTGATATCGCTATTAATTTTGCATCTTTAATCATTACAGATGCATCCGCTAGCACATTTTTAGTTTGTCGATCAACAATAGTTCCTCTTAATTGCTGTGTTAAATTTTGTCCCCAACTAATATTAGTATTGAAAACTAGACAGGTAAGTAGTAGTATAAATATCGCTTTATTCATAAAGAGTGAATACATGAAGCAGAAATATCATAGCATTTTAAATATCGATGAAATAACTTTAAAAATCACACTGAATAAATTAAAGAAAGACAATACCTATAATTTATATTTCTTTATTTGCTGGTGCATAATTTTAAACCATAACGGCGGAAACAAAGATAATAAAATCATGCCCGGATAGCCTGTGGGCATTTGCGGAGCGTTGTCAAAACTTCTTAAAATTTGATATTTTCTTGATGCCAAATAATGGTGATCGCTGTGGCGACTTAATTCAAATAACATTAATCGACCAATAATATGATTACTATTCCAACTATGATGTGGCTGTACGCGTTCAAATTGTTGTTCGCTGGTTTGTGAGCGTGACAACCCATAATGCTCAATATAATTAACCGACTCTAATAATAAACCCCCAATTAAAGCGGCAACCATAAATAACATAGCAATTTTAAAGCCAAAAAAATACAGAATCATTAATACAAACATGATTTGTATTAGTTGAAAAAGTAACATTTCGTTTTGTAAGGACCACCAAGGCTTTCCCTTTTTTTCCATCTCCTCATTTGCAATCTTCCAGGCACTTAAATAGGTGCCTATTAATGTTTGCGGCCAGAATGCATATACGGATTGATTGTACTTTGCAGTGCTAGGATCATGTGGTGTAGCTACATGCTTATGATGTCCTTTATTATGTTCAATAAAAAAGTGCATGTATAAACTAGTTAATAAAAGCAATTTAGCAAATGTTTGCTCCAATTTATTTACGCGATGTCCTAGTTCATGTGCAACATTAATGCCAAATGTACCACAAAGCAACCCCATACTCATCACGCGTCCAGCGATATCTGTTGTAGTTAATGAATCTTGCTTTAAACAATTAAAAAATACCCATAATGAATAATACTGCATAATTACCGCAGCGTATAATATAAAATCATAGGACTTGTTTTTTTTTGCCAACGCCTCTTCAACTTCATCTAAATTACTAGGGTCCGATTTTATAAATAATTCTATAAATGGAATTAGAAAAAAAGTATACATCAAAGGAAGCCAACATATTAGCCCATTACCATTAAACGCAGACAGCGTTAATATATATAATACAAAAGGGGTCAAGTACTTAAAGGACTTTATCATTCAATTAGTTTAAATATAAATCTGCTACTTTTTTTGCTTCATTCATTGGATCACCTTCGTTACGATTGGTTAAGATAATAACCATTAATTTTTGTTCAGGAAATAATAAAAGTTGATTCCTAAATCCAATAGAGCTTCCTCCGTGATGTGGGTGCGTAATGTTTTTATAATCTTCTATATGCCAGCCATACCCATAATCGATAGGCGCACCATTATTTAATTTCTTTCTCGTCCATGCTTGAACTTGCATTTCAGATCCTAATAATTTATAATCCCATAATGCTTTGATCCATTGGGTCATTTCAATGGTATTTGTATATATTCCACCATCTCCTAATACTGCACTAGTCATATTTTGATCAGTTTCCACCCAGCTTCCATTGCTTGAGGAATAGCCATAGGCGCGATTGGGTATGGTTGATTTACCTTCTTCAAACGCGACACTATTTTTCATTTTTAATGGCTTAAAAATATTTTCTTTTAAAAATAAACCATAATCCTGTCCTGATACTTTTTCTACGATCAATGCCAATATTGCATATCCTGTATTGCTATATTTATATTGTGTACCTGGGACAAAGTATAAGCCATTTGCTTTATACATTAATTGTAGGCAATTGGTATCATGTAATTGCACTGCTTGCGAAGGGGACATTAAATCCTCGTAATCCATTAAGCCTGATGTATGTGTTAATAGGTTTTTAATTTTTATATCTTTTCCATAAGCAGGAAATGAAGGGAAGTATTTTGTTAAAGGGTCTTCTAATTTTACTCTTCCTTTTTGCACTAATAATAAAATTGACATAGCCGTAAACTGCTTTGTCACTGATGCCAATCTAAAGTTAGTAGTAGGATTAATTTTTTCTTGGGTAGCAATATTGCTTACCCCATATCCTTTTTTAAATACAATCTTATCATCCTTAAAAACAAGTACACTTGCACCGGGTTTGTCATCGGATTGGTATGCGGACAATATATCATCAATACTCTTTTCTTTCATTAACATCCCGCTTGATTTGCAGGAAGCAAATGAAATAATAACTACCCCATAAATAAAAAGCGAACTTTTTAATTTATTTACCATTTGTTTTTAATTTTAATAATGCTTGCTGTGTTTCTAACACCGCTTTTTCTGTTTGTTGGGTTGGGGGCATATCTGTATGAACCAGTATCTCAAACAGTGTATTAAATTTACGAGCTATTTCTGGAAAATTAACCATACTTTTTTTCCGACCCTCGTAGCAAATAACGGATAAATCATGTTGCTTTTGCAACTGTGCAATAGGCGTTTTGACACGTGGATCCATTTTTATGGCCAAGTTTTGGGTATATACCTTGCCTTTCACGGTTAATTTAACTGTATAGTTACCTGGCATTACCCATGGAGCGGTTGCTACCGGTGCAGTATTATGAATAACGGCAGTCATTGGGTATTCCACAGGCACATTTAAGGGATTGTATTTCATATCCCATAAAAAGCGGTGTGCCCCTTGTTTTGCAGATAATATTTGTTGCGGTCTTATCCAATACAATGGAATATTTACATCAGGTATATTATATAGCGTATCCATGTTACTAAAGCTACGAACCAGTGCGCCTTTGTCATTGAAAATATCTAATTGCACCACCTCCTCATTGTTATTTAAATAATAATCAATGACTGCGCCATCTGGGGGATTTTCACCTGCTGGCTCTTCCGGTGGAAGTGGCGTATCTGTATTCATATTCCAACGAACCCGAATAGCTTGTTGTGGCTTGTATAAAGTAGTTGCTGTTGGCGTGTTTATTTTTAATTGGCGAAGTGGCGTAATATTATCTAAAATCCAAAAACTACGCCCATGCGTTCCAATCACGATATCATCATCTTTAATGACTAAATCACGAATCGATGTTGCGGGCATATTTAATCTTAACGATTGCCAATTTTCACCTGCATCTAAGGAAAAATAAACTGCATTTTCCGATCCTGCAAATAATAATCCTTTTCTTACTGCGTCTTCCCTTACTGTATTGATAGGTTCATTTGGCAAGCCGTTGATTATTTTTTTCCATGTAATTCCACCATCTGTTGTTTTATAAATATGTGGTGTCATATCATCACATCTTATTCTATTCACTGCTACATACGCGGTATTATTATCAAATCTACTTGCATCAATCATGGAAACCTTACTCCAGGAAGTAAGTGTAGATGGTGTAATATTTTTCCAATGTTTACCGCCGTCTTTGGTAATATGAATTAAGCCATCATCAGTACCAGCCCAGATGGTATTGATATCTTGGTAGGATGGCGCAACCGTGTAAACAACCCCACGCCTTGCCATTGTTTTTAAATCAGGGGTATTAAAAATTCCAACACTTTCTGGAATATCATAAGTTTCTCTTGTTAAATCAGGACTAATTTGTTCCCAAGTATCTCCACCAGTAGTTGTTTTAAAAATAACACTGCCTGCAAAAAATAAAGTTTTATTATCTACGGGTGAAAAAAGTACCGGTGCAGTTCTAATGAATCGCACTTTTCCTGTTCTTACTGGTTCGGGTGAAATATTTTGTACCTGACCTGTTAACTTATTGTACTTGGTGATTTTTCCACCATAAATAATATTTGGATCCAAAGGATCCGCTGCAACGTAACCATATTCTTCAACGCCCACTGGATGCCATTCTCTAAAACTAATATTACCATCATTAGAACGAGAGGCAATGCCAACAGATCCGCTTTCTTGTTGTCCACCATATACATTATAAGGGAATGCATTATCAGTGCTTACATGATAAAATTGTGCAGTAGGTTGATTATGCCAACTTGAGTAGGTTTCGCCACCGTTTACTGTAATAGTACCACCTTGATCTAATCCTATGGCAATTATATTTGTGTTGTTGGGGTTAATCCAAATTCTATGATAATCATCGCCACCTGGAGCACCTTTAATTCCTTTCCAATTTTTTCCACCATCTACTGATTTCCACATTACAATATTCGCCGAATAAACAATATTTTCATTTTTAGGATCTGCTTTTACCTCTGCAAAATCTGCGCCTCTTCCCCATAATCTGCCATCGGAAGTTAATAGGTACCAAGATTCACCAGCATCATCGCTACGATAAATTCCCCCATTTTTTTCAGCATCAACTGTTGCATACATTCTTTTAGAATTACTAGGTGCAATGGTAAATCCAATACGACCTAGTCCATCCTGTTTTGTTGTAGGCAATCCTTTGGTCATTTTTTTCCATGTATTACCACCATCCATGGATTTGTATAATCCACTTGCTTCGCCATTCCATGCACCATTTTCCCAAGGGCCTTGTCGCGCCGACCAAATGGTAGCAAAAACGATGTTCGTATTATTTGGATCAATACCTACTTGCACAGCACCCGTGTTTTCATCAATGTATAAAACTTGTTGTAGTGTTTTACCGCCATCTATACTCCGGTAAACACCACGCTCTTTATTAGGGCCATAAGGATGACCTAATGCTGCAACAAAAATTCGGTTTTCATTATAGGGATCAATACTGATTCCTCCTATTTGTTGTGCATCAAACAATCCCATATTTTTCCAAGTAGCCCCTGCATCTGTTGATTTATATAAACCATTTCCAATGGATAAATCAGGACGCTGAATTCCTTCACCACTTCCTACATAAACAACATTAGGATTAGATGCTGCCACCGCTACATCGCCTACTGAGCTTGTATTTTCACTATCAAAGATGGGTTTCCAGGTTTGTCCATAGTCATTGGTTTTCCACACACCCCCATTATTCACCCCAATATAAAATACATTGGGTTGCGTGGCCACACCTGAAACTCCGACAGTTCGGCCAGCACGGTGTGGTCCAATATTTCGATATTTTAATCCTTGCAATAAAGCAGGATCAATGACTTGCGCATGTACTGTTTCTACAATAAATAAACTTGCTAATATAAATCCGACACTTTTTATCATTGTAAAAAAATTAATTTTTGTACGCATATCATTTATTTTAAAATATAGAGAATTATTTTTTTATTTCACTTCTGTCCATTTCCCAATCATCTGTTCTGAAAAGATTAATCGGCAATCCTTCTTTGTTAAATAAGTTAGGGATTGCGGTATTGTTAAATGCAAATCGAACGGCTACCGGAGATTTTATATTTTTATTAAATACGACTACTTCATTGTTTTCAATTTTTGCTTGTGCTGGATAAAATATTTTGTCAGCTCCCGCAATTTCAAAACAAGTAATATCATCTCCTTTTAAAATAATACCATTATTGGTATTTGTAAATTTAATTTTTATTTTATCTTTTTCAATTTTATGTGAGGCGTATAGGGGACTTTCGCAAACAATTTGGCTGTAACCATATGTCTTGTTAAGTGCTAAATCAGAAAGGCGTGCAGCAACTTCTTTTTTTAGTATAGGATGAATATTATTGGTGTCAGGTGTTAAATCGGAAACTATAACCATTCCGGTATTTGGAAATGCAGCAGCTTTGGTTTGTGTTTCCCTTAGTAATGCGCCAATATTTTTAAAACCATACGAATAAGGTGCAATTTGTACAAAATAGAACGGAAATTGTTTATTCCATTGTTGGCGCCATGCGTCAATCATGCCTGTGAATAATTTTTCATAAGCATAATAAGTTTGTGTATTACTTTCCCCTTGGTACCAAATGGCACCTGCAATTGTATAATTTGTTATTGGATAAATCATTGCGTTGTAAGCAAGTCCAGTTTTGTGTGGCCACCAGTCAGCCGGTTTTAAAGCATCGGCCCCTTTTTTTATAATTTCATCATTATTGATGACATAATCAGGTGTCCAAGTTTCAGCAGGCGTACCACCCCAATTTGAGTTAATCAACCCTATTGGGCAATTTAATTTTTCAAATAAATTTTTTCCGTAAAAATAACCAATCGCACTAAAATGTATCATCTCTTCAGGCGTGCAAACCATCCATTTTCCATCCACATTATCTTGTGGAAAAGCGGAAGTTGATTTAGCTACGTAAAAAAAACGAATTTTATTATTGTTAGCATTGGGCGCTTCCACTTTGCTTTGAGGTAAATTTTGATCGCCAGACCATTCCATATTACTTTGACCACCACAAAGCCAAACTTCTCCAATTAATACATCCTCTAATTTAATCGTATTATTTCCTTGTATAGTTATTGAATAGGATCCGCCTGCTTCCGGCGTTTTTATTGAAGTGATCCATTTTGCATCTCTGCCTGCAACCACTTTATAGGTAGTCGTATCCCAACTCACTTTTATGGTGATGTTTTCTGTAGGTGCTGACCAACCCCATAACTTAACAGTGGACTTTTGTTGTAATACCATATGTGATCCAATGATATTTGGTAATCGCACATTTGCTTTGCTTGCAATGGTTGCAAAACAAAAAAGGGAAATCATTAAAAGCTGCTTTTTCATTATTTTTATTTTTATTTATTCCACCAATAAGTAAACTTTAATACCACCGCTCTATTTTTCACAAATACAGGTCCTATATAATAGTTGTCAGTGTATACAATGAACAAATCTGAAACTGGCTTATATCTCCACTGAAATCGTGTATTGAAGTTAATGTTTTTTGTTTGTTCGTTGTATTGAAAAAAGGTGGTTAAAAACAGTTTATTACTAAAGGTGACATCAAGTTTTGGGCCAAGTAATAAAAAGTTGTTGTTTCCCCATGGACTGGGCAATTTTATTTGATTATAAGTACTTGAGAAATCAATATTTACGTAGGGTTGAATACGATAACCCACATTTCCTGAAATACTCAATAAATTTCCATTGGCATAATAACCGCCCACTCTTGTGGATAGGCTATACGTCAAAATATACTGTGGAGGGGATATCCAGTCCAATCCAACATTTGTCCATTCGTGTCTTGTTCCTTTTTCTAATGGAATTTTTCCAATGCGTGTTGGATCAAAAGGGGATAGTAATTCAACAAATGTGTTTTGTACAACCGCTGACAAAGTGCTTTTGTCCCTATAAGTAATTAAGTAAATCATAGCGTTGGTATAATCGGTTGTAATAAAATTAGTATTGTAATAATAAGTGGAGGTGATCTGTGGTCCATGACTTAATATAGTTCCGCTTTTAGGAAAAAATAAACGTGTAATACTCGGATTAAATTTGATGTAATTATTTCTGGGCACATAACCTACTTCGGCATTATAATTTTCACCTACAATTTCATGTTGCCATGACAATATCCATTTGCGTTGATTATATTGGAAATTTGCCGCATTTAAAAAATCATTTCCTGTAGAATTTGGCGTAAATGATTTTATAAAAATTGTTTTTCCTGAAAATGTATTATTGGGCGGTGCTAAATAATATTCAAAACCAATATTCCTATTAAAGGCAGTGCCATCATGTTTATAAACGCAATTACAGTCAACAGCTTCATTTGTTTTTCCATTAAACGCTAAAGCTGTTCTATCAATATAAAATAATTCAATACTTGATTTTTTAAATAATTTTCTTTGAAGTGCCATCACTGAAAAATTTTGACTTGCTAAATTAATATCATCATTGGCAGTTGTTTTAATGTCCATTAATCCCATCCGCCAATTTTTATTAATGCGACCACTTAGCCTTGCACCAAAATCTATATCTGTATTTAATCCAATACGTCTTGAAAAAAAAGGCCGCGTATTAGGGAATCCTAAATTTGAAAACAAATCAGCGTTCTCTAAAAAAAACTGCCTACGCTCTGGGAAAAATAATTCAAATCGACTCAGATTAGTTACCTGCCGATCTACTTCCACTTGTGAAAAATCAGGATGCAATGTTAAATCTAAATTTAGCGAGGAGGATAAACTTATTTTTGCATCCAAGCCTGCATCTTTTCCAACCACGCTTGCTTGTGTAATTTTTTGACCAACTGCATTGGTATACTCTTTACCAACACTAGTTTTAAAATAAGGAATGAGGGAAAAATTATTTTTTGTTGTAGGTGGTGGCGCATCCCAAACCAATACCCCTGCATAAGATAAAGAAGCTGTTGGAAATTGCCTGGGTACTGGTGCCCAAGCCGATTTCTCGGTACTCTTTAAATCATTTCTACTAAAATTAATACCCCACTCCATTTTGCCATCTTTATATCTAATGGAGGTAAAAGGTATGGCTGCTTCAATGATGTATTTATTTTTATCTGAAGTACTTCCTGTGGTCCATTTGTTATCCCAGTTTAAATCTACACTTCCCCCATCAAACATAGTGCCATCCCATTGTGCACCAGCGGCATTAACACCAAATGCAAATCCACTATTCATATCACCATAGGTATCCATAAATACAATGAAATTGTCATTTTTTCCAAAGGCCCAATCCCTTTTTAATGATTCAACTACATCAATTCCGTCACCATTTTTATAACAAACAGCGATGAGGTATAAATTATTATCATCATAAGTCATTCTAACTTCGGTCTTAATTTGGGCCTTGCTGGTGTCCATGGGCAACACCATATTGAAATTGTCCACCACCATTGCTTTTGTCCAAGCTTCGTCATTCATCATACCGTCAATAAGAACGGGCAGGGTTGTTTTATGTATAGAATAACGCACACTTTCATTTTTTTTCTGAGCTTGCACTTGACCAATTTGTAAGCAAAGAAAAAGAGCCATCCATCGTTTAGATATTTTCAAAATACTTCTGTTGATTATTTGAGAATTAAATGTAAAGTTTTTCGAGTGAATCAAAATAGTAATACCTTTAAATTATATAAAAAAGTAATTATGTCACATAATAGACGCAAATTTTTAAGCCTTACTGCACTTTCAGCAGGTGCTCTTACAATGTCAAGTTCTGTATTTGGGAAAAACACAAATAATCATCCATTAGAAGATGAATTACCAAGGTCGATTCGTGATTTAATGCCAGCGAAGGAAGGTATTATTCCTATAACCGTAGAAGAACGCAAACAAAGAATCCAAAATGCGCAAGCCATGATGGATCGTGAAAAAATTGATGCTATATTTTTAGAAGGCACCACTTCCTGCTATTATTTTACCGGTATGCGATGGGGGCAAAGTGAACGCACATTTGGTGTAGTGATACCTGCCAAAGGAGCAATTGCTTATGTGTGTCCTAAGTTTGAAGAGGATCGCGCGCGTGAATTATTACTTCCAGTGTTTGGAGATGAAGTTAGATGCTGGGAAGAACATGAAAGCCCTTACGCAGTTATTGTGGGTATTGTAAAAGATAGAGGAGTTAAACATCGTAAAATAGGGATGGAGGAAAGAGTACGATTTTTTATCGCAGACGGTGTAAAAAAAGTGGCTACAGGTTTTGAAATAGTTGATGCCACACCAATTACTGCAGGTTGTCGGATGATTAAAACTAAAGCGGAATTAGCGTTAATGCAAAAATCAAGTGATATAACTATACTCGCCTATCAAGCTGCATTTGCAACTATTCGTGATGGCATGTCGCAAACAGAATTTAGCGGCAATATTTCAGCAGCATTTAGAAAGTTGGGATATAGTGGCGGCGCTTCAGTTCAAATTGGAAAATATTCGGCATTGCCACATGGAAGTATAACGCCACAGACTATTCGTGAAGGAGATGTAGTAATGGTAGATGGTGGTACAAGCTGTGAAGGGTATGCATCTGACATTACAAGAACCTTTGTGGTAGGCAAGGCGACGCAAAGACAAACTGATGTTTGGAATTTAGAAAAGCGCGCACAGGATGCTGCATTTGCCGCAATAAAAATTGGCGTTGCATGTGAGCAAGTTGATGCTGCGGCTCGTGCGGTGATTGAAAATAACGGCTTTAGTAATAATTATAAATTACCGGGCTTACCACATAGAACCGGACATGGTATAGGACTTGAGGGTCATGAGTGGACTAATTTTGTGAAAGGAAATAAAACGCCAATTGCAGTAGGCATGTGTTTTAGTGATGAGCCTACTATTTCAATCCCGGGTGAATTTGGAATTAGATTAGAAGATTGTTTGTACATCGCAGAAGATGGTCCTCACTTTTTTTCTAAACAAAGTATATCAATTGACCAACCTTTTGGATAAGTTGGCATTAATTTATTCTTTGTATTGAAACGGCGGCTGCTGGTGTAGCTGGCCGTGAAGGCGTTAGTTGTGGATTTACACTAGTGAGACTCGTATTTATATTTTTTAAGGAGAAATATATTTCGACATAGTCGTCATTTCCTAATGCTACAAAAAATGAATTAGAGATAGTATTTTTAATCCCACTACCGAGTATTGTATAAGTATTATTTGTGTTTGGGTAAGCGCTACTGTTGCGCCTGAGCCAAATACTTACCTCATCATTGGCGGGATCTGTTTTAATAAATTGCAAACTATACTTTATATTATAAAGCCCTACGTTTTTTGTAGTGATGCGCGTAGGAAGCCCACTGGTGTTATTTGTGATGGCAATGTTGTTAGCAAAATTCATAAAATTAAACTTTACGACTGTGGCAGTGGCGATTGAAGTGGTTTGTTTTGTCGTATCATAAAAATTGCCGTAATCATTGGGTACGGGGGTATAGTTTAAGGCATTTGTAATTTTATTCGCGGTTAAACTATCTAAACTTAATTTTTGGTTAATTCGATTACTTAAATAATTCGTATCTAATTTATTGAGCTTAAAATCAATTCTATTACTCAAATTGACGGTGTCTGACTTGTGTAGTCTCAAATTAATTCGTTGATATAGGCTAGTAGTATCAATTATCGGAACTTGATTTATTTTATTATAAATTTTAGTAGTGTCACTAAGATTTAATTTTTGGTTAATACGATTGCTTAAATAATTGGTGTCAGATTTAGTTAATTTTAGTTCAATTCTGTTACTAAGCCAAGTCGTATCTGTCTTTTTTAACCTTTCATTTAGTGCTAAAAGTGTATACAACGAAGTAGGCTTTAAGCTATCAGGAGTATTATTGACTTTATCAATGGCGGCCATAATTTTAAAATCTTTAAGGTTGTCAACTCCAGTACCTCCTTTTTTCAACCCTACAATTCCATTAATATTTACCGCATCCACTTGGTCTGCATAAAAAGCATAAGGCACATAATTTATTTTTTGAATTCCTAAACTTGAAAAATATAGCTCCCCTGTTAAGTCGACCTCCACTTCTAAAAACTTTTCTGTATTTGACCAATTGATATTTTCAAAATTCCCAATACTAATTATATGACGATCTTGTTTACTCCCAACTACAACTGAAAAAAGGCCAATGGCATTAGTCGTAATTGATTTTATTTCTTGGTATTCAGTTATTCCATTGGTTGAGTCAGTTTTAATTGACAATCGAAGATTTATAATTTTATTTACTAAGATGACGCCATAATTATTTCTTGCAACTCCTTGAAAGTTTATCCCTTTATTTACTTGAGCTTTTAAATTAATCAATTGTAGGGTTAGTATAAAGAGAAAAAAAATAGATTTTTTCATAAATTATTATTGTTTTATAATTTTGAAAATTTGTTTTTTCAAAATTGAATTTCCAACAACATAGTGTATTACAATAAAGTATATCCCCGTATTTGCCGAAGCAAAAGACAGGTTTTGCTCAAAATCAATTCCCGACCATGGCCCTTCTACGATTTTTAAAAATTGACCTTGCGCGTTGCTCATTTCAATTTTTGAAATAATAATACCGCTTTGGTCACTATTAATTTTCAAATTTTGAACAACGGGATTCGGACCAAATTTAAAGAGAGTAGTTAAGTCAAGTTTTTTGAAATCAATGCTTACCCAAAATTCATTTTGCAAAAATCCTGTAGTCAGAATTACATTTTTATCTGAATAAAGGGTGTTAACCAGCAATTGCTCTCCAAAGCTCCAATTCCAGATGACACCTTCCGTTGCCTTTGAATCTGCGCTCACGCTGATGACATTTGGGTACTTTGTTTGTGCATTTAAAGTAGAATAAAAAAATATGGCCAACCCCAGTTCAGCTACTATATATATGCTTTTCATGACACAATATATTTTATATAACATTGTAAATCAAATATATACACATTGTAAATAATCTAATTTAATTCAACGCTATCCTATGTTTTAAGAAAATATTTTCAATTTCCCAATGTTTCAAGTTTAAAACCAACCATTTTAGGATTAGGGGTTGTTAATTGCCGATTTTATGTAAATTTGTTTTAATATAAATCGAATAGGCATGAAAAAGTTTTGTTTTGTTTTAGTCGCATTTACTTTGGTAATTGCTTCTTGCAGTAAAGGAGGAGGGGGTGGATCAACACCAGTGACGCCAACACCACCGCCAGTAGTTGTTGCAGAACCCGATATTGCATTTAAGGTAGAAGTGGATAACAAAGAGGTTGATTATACAACGTATACTGCAGCATTAAGTGCTTCGCAACCCGTAAATGTGAATGTAACTACTTCCCCTTTTCCAAAGGATGGCGTGACTATTGATGTCACAGTAAAAAAAGATGTAGATAACGCTTCTATATTTAGTGATACTAAAGTTGGAACAGTAGCTGGTACAAATCCAGTGACTATAAATAATTTATTACCAGGTGTTCCTTGTACGGCTACAGTTTTAGTGACCTCAAAAACTTTGGATCCTGTAAGTAAAACTTACAAGTCATTTTCCAAAACATTTAAAATAGCAAGAAAATAAGTTATTGTTATAACCCCAATTGTAAAATCCCTTGTTAGTTATTTTCTAGCAGGGGATTTTTTTGCAATCGCTTCTATCGCATTCACCAATTTATCTAAATCTTGTATTCTAGTATACACATGTGGTGTAATTCGAACACAACTCACATTGTCCCAAACAATACCCACCGTATGTATTTTATAATTTGTAAATAATGCGTTATCTAATTCTCCTGGTGTCATACCATCTACGCTCACTCCACATATTGCGCATGAAAATGCATCTTTTAAAGAGGTGTTAATTTTTACTTTAGGTATTTCTTTTACCCTTGTTGCCCAATAATTTTTTAAGTAACGAATACGTTCTTCTTTTCTTTTGCTCCCAATTGCAGTATGAAAATTGATAGCTTCGCCAATACCTTGTTCAATGGGAAAGCTTCTGGTACCTAAGGTTTCAAACTTACGAATATCCGTTCCCTTGGGGTTGTCATTGCAAACGAGCGGCCATATTTTTTCAATATTTTCTTTTTTAATCCAAAGCATTCCACTTCCAATAGGTGCAGATAAAAATTTATGTAATGAAGTTCCAAAATAATCACAACCCAGTTCCGGGATCGTAAAGTCCAATAATCCAAAACTATGCGCACCATCCACAATAGTTTCAATACCATGCTTTTTTGCTAATGCACATAATTTTTTTACAGGCATAATTTGTCCCACCCAATTCACCATATGGGTGATGTGAAATATTTTTGTTTTAGGTGTAATTGCATTTTCATACATACGCACCATCTCCTCCTCGTTCTCGCTTGGAAATTTAAAGTCGAGTTGTTTATAAACGATGCCTTCTCTGGATGCTCTCTGTTTCCATGCATTGATCATGTTTGGATAATCAAACTTACTTCCTACAACTTCATCACCTGCTTTTAAGTTTAATCCAAAGATGACGGTATTTAAAGCCTCGGTAGCATTTCGATTTATAGCTATTTCTTCCGGATCGCATCCTGCCAATTGTGCTAGTTTGTACCTTAAGGGTTCTCTTCCTTGATCTAGTATGCGCCACATATAATAGGATGGGCCTTCATTGGACATTTTATTAAATCTTTCTACTGCCTCTTGCACAATTCTAGGGCTTGGACATACACCACCATTGTTTAAATTAATCAAAGAGGGACTTACGGTGTACCCTTGTTGAATGACACTCCAATAATCCTCGTCCATCGCTAACTCCTTTGGACTGAGCAATTTTTTTTGCAAATTGATATGTTCAAATTCAGCTGCATGTGCTTGGTTGAATAAACTATTTGCTGAAAAGGCACCTGCCATTAAGCCTAGGTGTTGAATAAAGTTGCGTCTATTAGCCATATACTATAATTGCATAGGTAAGTTAAAAAATAATTCGCGTATTAGTGTATACAAATATAGCTTGTTACCTAAAGTACATAATGACCAAAGTTCAAATTTGCATAACTAAAACTTAGGTAAGCTATATCCGTTTTGGTAGGCTTTGGTAAAATATTCTTTATTGATCGCAGCATCTGTAAATAATTTCTTGTTGTCATTCCAGTTTACCTTTTGACCTGAACGATAAGCGATATTACCCATTTGTGCAATGGTCGCAATATGTGCACCATCTTCAATAGAGCAATGTAAACTTTGTGGTGTATTGTTTCGGATGGCATTGGTAAAATTTAACCAATGTAATTCTACACCCTTGTCCTCGCTTTTATGTCTTGCGATAGCTACTTTATTTTTTGCTTGTCTTTCTTCAATCACTTCCCAGCCACCGCGATCTAATATCAATGTTCCATTATTACCAATAAAAGCAATACCGTGATCGCGCCCATAAGAGCCATTGTCAATACCCATGGCTGAATCCCATACCAAATTGAATTTATCAAATTCATATAGAGTAGTTAAGGTATCTGGTGTTTCTTCCGCTAATTCAGGATAAGCAAATTTACCACCTAAAGCACTGACACTTTTTGGATTACCTGCTTTCATACCTTGAATGGCATAATCTAATAGATGCACGCCCCAATCTGTCATCAAGCCACCTGCGTAATCCCAAAACCATCTAAAATGAAAATGAAAACGGCTTGCATTAAATTCCTGAGTGGGTGCTGGACCTAACCAGGTTTTATAATCAATCCCTGCAGGCACCGCACTATTCGCTACCACTGGTTGTGGGCGCATCCAGCCCTGATAACACCAAACTTTAGTGGTACGAATATTACCTAGTTGTCCAGAATGTACCACATCCAATGCATCCTTAAAATGTTTTTGACTGCGTTGCCATTGTCCTACTTGTACAATACGATTATACCTATTTTTTGCAGCAACCATGGCATTACATTCGCCGATAGAGTTACCTGCTGGCTTTTCAACATACACATGTTTTCCAGCGGAACAAGCATTGATCATTTGTAAGGCATGCCAATGATCGGGTGTACCTACAATTACAATATCTATATCTTTTCGGTCTAAAATTTTTCTGTAATCATTATAGGTATCAATTTTTTGAACGCCTGGTTGTTTGATTAAAAGTTCTGCTTTTCGTTTATTTAAAACATTTTCATCAACATCACATAAAGCAACCACTTCAAGGTTAGGAACAGATAGTGCAGCCATGGTATTTGACCATCCCATGCCATTCACACCAATAGTAGCAACACGTAAAGTATCGGTGTTGAAAATTTTACTATTGGCAAATATATTTGAAGTCATTAATGCTCCTGAAGCCAGGGCGGTGTTTCTTATAAAGATTCTTCGGCTGTTCATGTGAGAATAGTTTTAGTTTTAAAATAAGCACTATGTTAAATATAATTATTTTTTGGTTAAAATGCCTATCCCCATGAAATTTGATATTGAAGGCCTTTCAGCGGCATTCTTTGCATTAAAATAGCCCATAAAATAATTTTTTAATAAAGTCTACTATTTTAGTAGACTTTATTAAATTTCCCCTATCTTTGTAGGGTCATGTGGCCGAGGGGTGAGGCAAGGGTCAGCAAAACCCTTAACGATGGTTCGATCCCATCTATGACAACTTTTTTGGTTTGAGCAAGCAATCGTTAAGTACGGGCGGTGTTTCTACACTGCCCTTTTTTATTTTACAAAAACTACTGTAAATTTTCAGAAGACGGTTATAATTTAGGCGAATTGAATTTCTTTTTTATTTATTGAATACAACTTTATTGTAATCACTAAATAGGTAAAAACATAACTAAATAATCCAAAAATCTTAAGTAAATTGCTGCATATGCATATAATTCGATGGGGTATGATAGGTTGTGGAAGTGTCACTGAAATTAAAAGCGGTCCAGCTTTTAACAAAGTGCCTAATTCTAAATTGATGGCGGTCATGAGACGTGATGCTGAAAAAGTTAAAGATTATGCACAACGTCATCATGTTCCTTATTATTTTACCGATGTTGAGGATTTAATTAATCATCCCGAAGTGGATGCTATATATATAGCAACTCCTCCTAAATTTCATGCAGCCTATGCGGAAAAAGCAATGCAGCTAGGAAAGCCGGTGTATGTTGAAAAACCGATGGCATTGAATGTAGCAGAATGTGAAACCATGCAGCAAGTTTCAAATAACACAGGTGTGAAATTAGTCGTGGCACATTATCGTCGTGCGCTTCCCTTATTTTTAAAGGTAAAAAGTTTGTTGGCTGAAAATTATATTGGTGTTGTAAAACAAGTCAATATTAAAATGTTCAAGCAACCGAGTCCCAATTGTGGTTCCACTGATAATTGGCGTGTATTCCCAGAACTTGCAGGGGGTGGTTTGTTTTATGATTTGGCACCACATCAATTGGATTTGGTATTTTTTTATTTTGGTGATGCAATTAGCTATCATGGGAAATCCGAAAATAGGGCAGGACTTTACCCGGCCGAAGACAGCGTACAAGGTACTATGCAACTCGATAATAATATTACGTTTAATGGCGAATGGGATTTTACCGTGTCGGCGGAATTAGAGAAAGATGTTTTTGAAATTATAGGGGAACATGGTAAAATTTCGTTTCCGGTATTTGGTAATGATATAACCATTGAAAAAAATGGGAAGGAATCAGTGATACATTTTGATCCTCCCATGCATAACCAACAAAATTTAATTGAGCAGGTGGTTTCTTATTTTATAGGCAATGGCGAAAATCCTTGTTCTGCAAGGGATGCGCTACAATCAATGAGGGTGATGGAAGCCTTTGTGTATGGTGCTAATAAATAGTTTATATTTATAATATTAAATTTACATTTGGGCATCATTTATAAAATTTCGTATCATGGTTAGATATTGTTTTGCAGTTGATTTAAAGGACGATCCTATTGCTATAGCTGCTTATGAGGAATACCATAAATCCGTATGGCCTGAAATCATTAAATCAATCAAGGATGCCGACATTCATGTGATGGATATTTACAGGGTATCCAATCGTTTATTTATGATTATGGAGGCGGGTGATGATTTTAGCTTTGAGAAAAAAGCGGCCATGGATGCTTCCAATGATATTGTGGTTCAATGGGAAAAATTATTGTGGGATTATCAACAAGCACTACCCAATGCAAATCCTGGTGAAAAATGGGTTTTAATGAATAAAATATTTTCTCTGTAAACATTGGTCAATTCAACTCGCTTATATGAAAACATTAATTAATTGGCTTTTATTTATAGGGGTAGTTACCGTTAATGCATTGGCAAGTATTTTACCTATTAATGGATACAATACAGGTCAAATTTCTGCCTTTTATCCAAACTATTTTGTGCCTGCTGGGTTTACATTTTCAATTTGGGGGCTTATTTATTTATTTCTATTATGCTATTCAATTACGCATACTTATTTTTCTTTTAAAGAAAAAGAGTTCCCAGTCATTAAAAAATATTTAGATCAAATTACCCCATGGTATTGGGCTACTTCTGTTTTAAATATATCTTGGATTTTAGCTTGGCATTATTTACAAATATTTACAAGTGTCGTTGTCATGATTGCATTTTTGATGGTGTTAATTCAAATATTTATATATACCCGAAATCTTTCCAATGATATACAATTGATACATCGAATATTTATTATTGCCCCTTTCACTATTTATATTGGTTGGATCAGTGTGGCCACAGTTGCAAATATCTCTGCATTATTGGTTAATTTGCAATGGAATGCCTGGGGAATTGCTCCTGAGAATTGGGCTGTGATGATGATTGCTATTGCAATTATACTTGCCTTTTGTTTTTCGTTTTTCTACGACTCCATTGCCGCACCTTTAGTTATTGCTTGGGCATTGTGGGGCATTATGCATGGGCAGGGAGGAAGAATTGAGTTGGTATATATATTAAGTTTAATCGGGATGTGCGTTATCCTCATCCTATCACTCAGACTACTTATTGTAAAATATATTTTAGTGCGGTAATTTTTCTTGAAAAAAACCATAGGTCCAGGTTCCAAATAATGCACTTGCTAATATAACAAAGCCACTCATTAATCCAGATCCTATTTGTGCAAAAATAGGTCCAGGACAAGCGCCCGTCATTGCCCAACCTAAGCCAAATAATAAGCTACCATAAATTTGCCCTTTGGTAAATGGTTTTGGAACAATAATTATTTTTTCACCTTGGATGGTTTTGATATTATACTTTTTAATGATTGCCACTGAAATAATGCCAACCGTAACTGCAGTGCCAATGACGCCATACATATGAAAGCTTTGGAGTAAAAACATTTCTTGTATTCTATACCAGGAAATAATTTCAGCTTTAACAAAAACAATTCCAAACAGCATTCCGATCAGTGCATATTTTAATAAAGAAAAAACGGATTCTTTCTTTTCTGAATGATTAATACAAGCTGAAGTTTCATCCAATTTGAGATCATTCATTGGTTGGGTATGATTAGACATGGGCATTAATTAAATTGTAAAATAAAAGGAAGGATAAAGTTGGTCATTATAAATCCACCCAACATAAAGCAGATGGTCGCCACGAGCGATGGCCATTGTAAATTACTTAAACCCATGATTGCGTGACCTGATGTACAACCGTTCGCATATCTGGTTCCAAAGCCTACTAAAAAACCACCCACCACCATTAATACAAATCCGCGAATGGAGCTTAAGCTGTTTAAACTAAAAAGTTCAGTAGGCATTAAATGCTTAAAATCGGTTACCCCTAAATTAGTTAAGGTTAATTTTAAATTTTCATTTATTATTATAGTATTTGGATTTGATAAATAATGAGTAGCAATAAATGCACCAATCATTATTCCAACTACAAAGAACAAGTTCCATAATTCATTTTTCCAATTGTATTTGAAAAATTTAATATTAGCTGGGAAACATGCAGCACATATATGTCGTAGGTTGGAGGATAAGCCAAATGTTTTATTACCAATAATGAGTAAGGAGGGAACAATTAAACCTATGACAGCCCCAGCGACATACCAAGGCCAAGGCGCTTTTAAACTTTCAATAATTTCAAACATATTTGTATTTTATTAGTCTACAAATATAGTAGAATATTGCACACCAAACAAGGAGTGATAAAATTTTAGCAATAAAATTATTCTGGTACTTATTTTGCAAAAAAGGAA
>CAJBLA010000264.1 GCA_903953815.1 uncultured Bacteroidota bacterium
ATCGTAGTTATGTTACACCCCGACTACCAATACACCCCTAAACTTATTTTAGCAATGAGCAGCATCATTGCGAATGACTTATACCCTGTTGTTTTTGGATCGAGAATTTTAGGGAAAGGTGCATTAAAGGGCGGCATGCCGATGTATAAATTTATTGCCAATCGTATTTTAACTTTGACGCAGAATATTTTGATGAACCAAAAGTTAAGTGAATATCATACTGGCTATCGTTCATTTAGCAAAGAAGTTTTATTAAAAGTGAATTACGAAGCAAATAATGATGATTTTGTATTTGACAATGAAATGATTGCGCAAATTTTTGATGCCGGATTTGAAATTGGCGAAGTCACCTGCCCCACTAAATATTTTGACGACGCGTCCTCCATTAATCTGAAACGTAGTATTCAATATGGCATCGGCGTACTTGGTGTTTCCTTTGGCTATTTTTTCAAGCAATTAGGATTATATAATTCCCCGATCTACAAACACAAGCAATAGTTTTTTACCTGCTTACTTAGGAAGGCGTTTGTAAAAGGCAAACCCGTTCTTCTCGTATAGTTTATTCAATTCCGGCAGCGTATCTAACATTTGCTTATTTTGAATTTTAATTGAAAAATAAGCGGGCTTATCAATTTGACCATACAATACCCATTGATTAAAATTAAGTTCCTTTTGCTTTGTGGTTAGTGTATCAGGCTGTGAACTTCCACCTGCTAATACACTGTCAATTTTAATTTTTTGTTCCGCATTATAGGCCTGTTTTTTGGAATAAAAATATTGTGCGTAACTGCGATAGCCCACTGTCTCCACATAACAGTCCTCGCCTTGCCTTTTTTCAAAAAATTCAATATTAGCGCGCTGGCTAATGGCTTCAATTTTTGGTACAATAATGATTGAAGTATACCAACAACTTACCGTTACACTTAAAAAAAGCAAACTAGTTTTTAAATTATTTTGCTTACTAAACAAGTAAAACAAAACACCTGTTAATAAAACAACCCCTCCGATGCCATCGATCCAATGCCATTGTACCTCCGCTTGTAAATTTGCGCGCGCAAATGGATCCTCCAGTAAATGCACCCAAGCTGTTTTATTGATGAGTGCAAATGGGATTGTAATTAAAACTAAGGATAATAAAATCCCAATTGCCCCTATTAACAATTTGAATACGATATGCATGCGCCTTACTTTGTTATTGAAGATGTCATTCAGATACATGCTTGCAATAGCCGTTAAGGGAAACCAGCAAAGTGAGGAATAATGAACAATTTTTGTTTTTACGATTGAGAATAGCAATAGCGTAACCCAAAATAAAACGACCATCCATTGCTTGAACATTTTTTGCTCCTTTCGTTCTACTTGAACAAACATTCCTTTCATAAAAAAAACAGATGCGGGAAAACAACCCAACAACAAAACCCACCAATGATAAAAAAAAGGCTCCCCGTGATCTGCATCACTAGTACTAAAGATGGCTATTTGTCGCTGCAAAAATTCAATTAAAAAGCTGGGACCATTTTGAATTAAGTCAACACCAAACCATGCGAAGCAAACCATTAGTGTGGTTGCAAAAACGATCATGAACTCTTTACCATTAATAAAAAAGCGAAATCGATTCAATACCACGACCACCAGATAGGTTAATAGCGCAATTAAAATGGCTACTGGCCCTTTTGTTAATACCGCCAACCCTAAAAATAAACCTGTTAAAGCAGCCTGCTTTAGGCGATTCAATTGAACGGAAGTTGTTAACCAAAAGAAATGATAGATCGCTAAGAAAATAAATAAATTAAACCAAGGATCAATAATGCCACTTTTAAAATATAAGAAAGTAACAAAAGTGCCTAAATAAATCATGACCCAGACACGGGCAAAATGTACATTGAAAATTTGCTTCCCAATTCTAAATAAAACTACTAATGTTATAATTCCGCAAATAGCATTAGGGAAACGCGCACTAAATTCATTGACACCAAAAACTTTCATGCTCAAAACCTGCATCCAGAAAAATAAGGGAGGCTTCTCCGTAAAACGGGTAAAGTTTATTTGAACCGAAAAGTAATTCCCCGAAGCAATCATCTCTCTTGCACTTTCAGCGAAATTGATTTCATCCCAATCAAACAAATGCACATTCCCTAAAAATGGAATAAACAACATGGCCGCAACCAATGCAATGGTAAATTCGTTTTTAAAAATATGTTTCATCATATGCGAACTGGGTTAAAATAAATAACTCCTGAATTCATAGTTAAAAATTCCAGGAGTTATTTGTAAATGTGGAGTCGAGGGGAGTCGAACCCCTGTCCAAACAATGTTACCATTGATCTTCTACATGCTTATTGTTTTATTACTTGTCGGTAAATAACAGGAAAAACACAAACCAATTATTCACTTAGCTGGATGGTACTTATATAAAAGGCACAGCCTACTTTTATCGCATCCCGTTTTGTTTTGATTGGGCTGAGGAGCGGGTAACGGGCCTACCTTCTCGCTCGACCATAATGGAAGTTAATTCACTGAATTAAGCAGCCATGGCGTAATTTGCTTCGCCTTTTGATTGTTTGGTATTCAGATTAAAGTGCTAATTACCCAACGCACTGCATGCTTACCCCAACCGCTACGATTGCTGTCAAAACCATACGACCCCATTTCACTATTAAATGCGCAAATGATTATTTAAAGTGAACCTACAAAATTACCGCTTATTTGAACAATCTCCAAAAGTCCAAGCCTAATGCATAAAACATAAGCCCAAACATGAGCACCATCCCTACTATTTGTGCATATTCCATGAATTTATCACTTGGTTTACGACCAGTAATCATTTCAAAAAGTATAAATAGCGCATGCCCTCCATCCAATGCAGGAATAGGAAGTACGTTCATAAAAGCTAAGATGATTGAAAAAATAGCAGTCAAAGTCCAAAACCTTTCCCAATCCCAACTGGAAGGAAATGTATTTCCAATACTTATTAAGCTACCCAAGGAATCATTCGGATTTACTTTACCTGTAAAAATTTGCTTGATGCCTTGTACATAATTATCTAAGGTGGTAAAACATCTACGGACCCCTTCAGGAAATGCTTCTATAAAACCAAATTCTTTATGTACAGTTGTAAATAAAGCATAAGGAAGTTTTACAAACAAACCTATTTGACCTGAACCATTGATTAATGTTTTTACAACAAGGGTATCTTCCCCTCTTTTCAACTGAACAATCACCAAGGAATCCGCATATTTACTTTTCACCTCCAAAAATTCATATTGGTATTTAATGGAATTACCATTCATGGCCAATAAGGTATCCTCTTTTTGAAAATTGCCCGATGTTACCACTGAAGTTTTTCCAACAGAATCCACTACCACTGGTATACGTGGAATTACAAAGGGTGCTGTTTTTTTAAATTTTGCAATAGAAGTTGCTAAATTATTAGGTATCGCTAAACTAACCACACTATCATTTCTTTTTACTTCTAATGTTTTAGGATTAGTTAAAATTAATTTCGCTTCTAGGGCATCAAAATTTTCTAACTCCTTTCCATCTATAGAAACAATAATATCTCCTTCTTGAATGCCCATTGCTTTTGCATTATCACTAGCGTGAACCCCATAAGTAACATTTTTTGAAGGCAAATAATCCTCCCCCCAAAACCAAGCGATCCCTATAAAAATAACAATGGCTAATATCACATTTACAAAAACACCGCCCAACATCACAATTAATCTTTGATACGCTGGCTTTGATCTTAACTCCCAAGATTCTGGTTCTTTTTTCATTTGATCCTTGTCCATACTTTCATCAATCATCCCTGAAATTTTCACATAACCGCCAAAAGGTATCCAACCAATGCCGTATTCAGTTTCACCAATCTTCTTTTTCCATAGACTAAATCCAGGATTAAAAAACAAGTAAAATTTCTCTACTCTTGTTTTAAATAAACGCGCAGGAATAAAATGACCTAATTCATGCAATACGACCAATATCGAAAATGATAAAATAAATTGCGCTGTTTTCACACCAAACGACACAAAGTCAAATGCTAAAATATACATAGTTTATAATTGTATTAAAGAGGCGGCAAAGCTACGTGCTTCCCCATCGGTTTCAAAATAATCGTCTAAGGTAGGATGCGCAA
This sequence comes from uncultured Bacteroidota bacterium, assembly GCA_903953815.1. GTDB lineage: Bacteria > Bacteroidota > Bacteroidia > Chitinophagales > Chitinophagaceae > Sediminibacterium. The sequence goes on from CAJBLA010000264.1 coordinate 4,136, forward strand.
TAAAGTTTACTTTATTTAAAGCGCGCTCTATTAATTCTGTCATATCCAAAAAGCCAATCCTATTTTTCAAAAATGCATATACGGCAATTTCATTGGCTGCATTCAAAACACAAGGCGCATTTCCACCCCTATTCATTGCATCGGTTGCTAATTGTAAATTTCGAAAAGTTTTTACATCTGGTTCATCAAAAGACAATTGATTGGGTTTGTCAAAATGATACCTTGGAAATTTATTGGCTAATCGAATGGGATAGGCCATTGCATATTGAATGGGTAATTTCATATCGGGTAATCCCATTTGCGCTTTTATACTTCCATCTTCAAATTGTACCATGCTATGAATAATACTTTGTGAATGGACCACCACTTTAATTTGATGCGGCTCCAATCCAAACAACCATTTTGCTTCAATCATCTCCAGCCCTTTATTCATGAGGGTTGCAGAATCAATGGAAATTTTTGCACCCATACTCCAATTGGGATGTTGCAAGGCATGATCCCTTTTTACATTCACTAAAAAATTAGGTTTCTTGCCTAAAAATGGACCACCACTTGCGGTTAATATAATTTTTTCGATGGGATTGTGCGCTTCCCCGACCAAGCATTGAAATATAGCAGAGTGTTCGCTATCCACCGGAATAATGTTTGCTTTATTTTCCTTTGCTTCCCGCATTACAATATCTCCCGCAACGACCAAGGTTTCTTTATTTGCTAATCCAATTGTTTTTCCATTTCTTACTGCAGTTAATGTAGGCTTTAATCCTGCAAATCCAACAATGCCCGCCATCATAAAATCATAGCAGTCCATGCCAGCCACTTGTTCCAAAGCTTCTTCCCCAGCAAAAACTTTAATCGGTTTTCCTTCTAAAGCTTTTTTAACATTTGCATATTTTGTGATGTCCCCAATCACAACAATATTGGGTACAAATTGTAAAGCTTGTTCAATTAACAAAGCATCATTTGAATAGGCGGTTAATATTTCCGCAATAAATAATTCCGGATGCGCAGAAATTACTTCCAAAGTTTGTTTCCCGATGGAACCTGTAGAACCGTATATCGCAATTTTTTTTTGATGCATCCCTTTTGTTTGTAACGATATTAAAAATACACTATTATTTAATTAGTGTGAAATATATTGAATTAAGTCATCTGCAATTACCCGATCATTACTTAATCTAGGTACTTTATTTTGTCCGCCCAACTTTCCCTTGGAACGCATGTAATCAATAAATGCATTCTTTTGCAATACCGAAATACGCAAAGGGGCTAAAATTTTACCATCAATTAAATCCTGGTAATATACATTTTGCAGACACATATTTTCATTTAATTGCTGGGCAAATAAATGCATGTCCAAAGGCGATTTTTCAAATTCAATAAACCATTCGTGGTAACTTTGACCCTGCCCTTGTTGGATATACGGTGCCACTGTAAACTCTACAACATTTGCCTGCATAGCGTTTGCAACTTTCAACATTGCTTTTTCCACCTCTTCACCTATCACATGTTCCCCAAAGGCAGAAATAAAATGTTTCACTCTGCCCGCAACAATAATGCGGTAAGGTGCAGTGCTTACAAATTTTACAATATCACCAATACTATATCCCCAAAGGCCGGCATTACTATTTATGATTAAAGCATATTGCTCCCCTAACTTCACTTCCCCTAAACTTAAACGCGTAGGGTTTTCAAGGTGGACTTCCCCGATGGGTATGAATTCATAAAATATGCCGCTATTGGTATTGAGTAAAAGTCCAGGTTCGTTTCGATCATCTTGAAAAGCAAAAAATCCTTCGCTTGCCGGAAATAATTCAATAGTATC
>CAJBLA010000265.1 GCA_903953815.1 uncultured Bacteroidota bacterium
ATCTGGTGCCATTGGATCACCATACCCTTCTGGGAATGGCGGAATATTATTTACACCATCATACCAAGTAATATCACAAGCTGGCATTCCTTTACGCTCAGGGAACTTAAATAAAATAGTAGAATCATTAGGATAGAAGAACTGGTTATGTCCTTCCGCTTTTAGCATACTCACTTCCGTAGGTAAACCTAAGTCCAAAAACTGATGTGCAGTATCAATAATATGTGCACCCCAATCACCCAAAGTGCCCATACCAAAATCATACCAACAACGCCATTGTCCATTCACAAAATCATGGTTGTAATCATGCTCCTTCACTACGCCATGCCAAGTGTCCCAATCCAAGGTACTTGGAATGGCTTCCTTAGCTGGAAAACTTTTGATACTGGTATCCCATCCATGCCAACGACGGCCTAAATTCATATGCGCCGTGATGGCGGTTACATCTTTTATAATCCCTGCTTCAGCCCATGCTTTAAATTGAAAATAATTTGTTTCAGAGTGACCTTGGTTACCCATTTGTGTCACAAGATTGCTGTGTTTTTTTGCAGCTTTCATCATTAACTCCACTTCAGTAAAAGTACGTGCCATTGGTTTTTCAACAAACACATGCTTACCCAAACCCAATGCCATCATAGTGATTGCAAAGTGTGAATGATCGGGAACGCCAATGCTTACTGCTTCAATTTGACTTCCCATTTTGTCAAACATTTGACGGAAGTCCTGAAAGCGCGGAACATTTGGGAACATTTTTAATACTTCAAGCGTTTGCGGACCGCCCATATCAGTATCACAAAATGCAACAAAATTTGCCAGCCCTGATTCATGGAATTTCATAAGGTCATTTGCCCCTTGATTACCAATACCAATACAAGCAAGGTTTACTTTTTCGCCAGCTTTTAACCCTGTAGAAGCCTTCGTTAAAATAGTAGGGAAAGCGGAGGCCGCTGAAATGAGCGCCGAATTTTTTAAAAACGAACGCCTTGAATTTGATTTCAATGTCATTTATTTAAATATTATTAATTATGATTAACCTTTTAAAAATAACGCTTTTTTTAAAATAAACGTTGAGATTGTGATAAAGCTTATTCGATAAAGAGGGGGTGGACATTGAAACTTAATTTTAATTGGTTAACTTCAAAACTACAAATCGCCACCTTATGAGAATTACAATAAAAACATTACTTTTTTTATTAATAAGCGTTACCGGCAAAGCCCAGCTAAAATCAAGCACGCCGAATATTGTATTGATTTTTATGGATGATATGGGCTATGGCGATTTATCTTGTTATGGAGCATTGGACATTCATACGCCGAATATTGATCAGTTGGCTAGTGAAGGAATCAGGTTCACTAATTTCTTATCAAGCCAGGCGGTGTGTAGTGCTTCAAGGGCCTCCATTATGACAGGATGTTATGCCAATAGGGTGGGTATTAGTGGCGCCCTATTCCCGGGAAGCAAAGTGGGACTGGCTTCAGAGGAAATGACAATGGCAGAATTATTAAAACAAAAAAATTACGCTACTGCGATCTATGGCAAATGGCATTTGGGAGATGCCAAACAATTTTTACCATTGCAACAAGGATTTGATGAGTATTTGGGCATTCCTTATTCAAATGATATGTGGCCTGTAACCTATGATGGAAAACCTGCAGATAGTTCAAGTAGTAAATCAAAAGTGCCGCAATTGCCATTAATAAAAAACAATGACAAATGGCTTGAGATAAAAACATTGGAAGATCAATCCACCTTAACGGAAAGATATACAACTGCAGCCGAAGCTTTTATTAAAAAAAATAAAAACAAACCCTTCTTCTTATACTTACCGCATTCCATGCCACATGTACCCATTAATGCATCGCCCGCTTTTAGAGGAAAAAGTAAACAAGGATTATATGGGGATGTAATTCAAGAAATTGATGCATCGGTTGGTCGTATATTAAAAACAATAAAAGAAAATGGACTTGATAATAATACCATTGTGATTTTTACAAGCGATAATGGGCCATGGATTAATTATGGAAATCATGCAGGATCCACTGGTGGTTTAAGAGAAGGCAAGGGTACTTCCTTCGAAGGGGGACAACGTGTACCAGGTATTATAAGATGGAAGGGGACTATTCAACCTAATGTAGTTAGTAACCAATTAGTTTCCACCATTGATTTATTTCCAACCATTGCTGCAATTACAAAAGCATCCTTGCCAAATAAAAAAATTGATGGGGTAAGTATTCTTCCGATATTACAAGGCGATAAAAATGCAACACCTCGAAAAAACTTTTTATACTATTATCGTAAAAATTCATTGGAGGCCGTGCGTATTGATAATTGGAAATTGGTTTTTGCACATCCAGCGCGCTCCTATTTAAATCAGTTGCCAGGAATGAATGGCTATC
>CAJBLA010000266.1 GCA_903953815.1 uncultured Bacteroidota bacterium
AAAATGCAACACCTCGAAAAAACTTTTTATACTATTATCGTAAAAATTCATTGGAGGCCGTGCGTATTGATAATTGGAAATTGGTTTTTGCACATCCAGCGCGCTCCTATTTAAATCAGTTGCCAGGAATGAATGGCTATCCGGGTATTACGAATGAAAATAACCCCACTTTATTGGCATTGTATGACTTAAGAAGGGATCCAGGCGAAAACTATGATGTGAAAGAAATGAATCCTGACATTGTAAAAAAACTACAGGCGCTTGCCGAAGAAGCCCGTGCTGACTTAGGAGATGACTTACAGAAGCGCACCGGAGCCAATAACAGAGTCGCAGGAAAAATTGATAATTAAATTCGTATCTTTGCGCTAAATAAAAAATATTATGAGTGAAAATGTAGTTATAAGTATCTGGATCCTTTCTGCGATTTATTGTTTGTACAAATTATATCAGAGAGCAAAAGCAACTTCATTAGACGGCGTAACTGGATATACACCAGGATTAGAGGTCATCATGGTCATCGTGATAGGCCCCTTATTAGCAGTCATTGATATGTCCCTTACATGGATAAGGATTTACAAAGAGGCAGAGGAAGCAAGAAGAAGATCACAGAAATAATAAAGCTTTGAGGCTTTTCGAAAAATTATTTTCAAAATAAGTTTTACCTATTAAAAAGGGGTCCCGATAAATCGGGACCCCTTTTTAATTTTTTAGCCTAAGCTACGTTCTTATTGCACTAATTTCAATTCATCTACAATATGTTTCGCACCGCCTAATTTGTCAATGCACCATAAAACATAACGCACATCTACACAAATAGTACGATTCAATTCAGAATCAAATGCAATCTTGTGACTTAATGCTTCATAGTTGCCATCAAAAGCCAAACCAATTAAATTTCCATTAGCATCTAATACAGGCGAGCCTGAATTACCGCCAGTAATATCATTGGTCGTGATAAATGAAACAACCACATCGCCAATTTTTTTATCTGCATAAGGACCGAAATCTTTTGCTTTGTATAAATCTAAAAATTTGCTTGGCAAATCAAATTCATAATCACCTTTCACATACTTAGACGCAACACCACTTAGCGTGCAATAAAAATCGTATTTAACTGCATCTTTGGGATTGTAACTTTTAATATTACCGTAGGAAACGCGCATGGTAAAATTAGCATCAGGATAAGTGCTATTCATTTTTGTTGGATTCATTTCAAATAATCCTTTCAAATACAAGCGACCTAAATCAGAAGTTTTATTCATAAACGCCGCGTATTTAGGCGTTACCGTAGATGTATAATTTACGATAAATGATTTGGCAGCATTAAATGCTGGATCATTTTTTAAAGCTTCTATACTTGGTTTGTCTGTAAACGCTTTCCACTTGCTATCATCAAAAGCCATGGTGTTTGCAAATACATCGGCTGCAAATAATTTGTATGGATTTTGATCAATATCATTGTAGTTTTTAAATAAATCTTCATAAAAGCCTTTAGGATGCTGGCTTTTATCAACATCACCATAAAACATAGCAACCGCTGAAGCTAAAATACTTTGATCACTTTTTTTATTTTCATCCGCTAAGAATGCTTTTCTTGATTTAGTTGCAGCTTCCATTGCTTTACTAATATCATCTGCTTTTACATTCGGATTAGACAACATAGCTTCTACACTTAACCAACTACTTGCATAAGCCATTAACGGGCTACCCATAATTCCTTCATTAATATATTGACGATGCTTTGCATACGGTGTCCAACTAGCATAGCTTGATCCGTAATCATTAAAAATATTTTCATATGCAGGCTTGCCCTTTGCCCAATCATTAAAACCTGCTTCCACTTTTTGTTTTTGACCGTAGGTGTCAAACTTTAATAATTGTTTTGTTTCGCCATCAAAAAATTTCCAATAGTTAGCAATGCTCGCATAATTACTAGCTAATTGTAATTTGACTGCTGCACTTTTTTTCATTTCAGCAAACATGAATTTTAAACGCATGTCACGCAATTTCACTAAGGTTGGACTGGTGATGTCTGTCGCTAATTTTACACCGAAAGAAGTTTCATATCTATTGGTGCCACCTGGATAACCATAAATCATACTATAGTCACCATCTTTAAATCCTTTGATGCTCACAGGTAAATAATACTTAGGTTTGAAAGGAATATTATCCGCACTATATTGCGCAGGCTTTCCTTCCTTATTCATATAAACACGAAAAACCGAAAAATCACCCGTGTGTCTTGGCCACTCCCAGTTGTCTGTATCACCACCAAATTTTCCAATACTTTCAGGTGGGTTACCCACTAAGCGAATATCCTTATATACATCATAAACAAATAAAAAGAACTGATTTCCTTTAAACATGCTCGCTACAACCGCGTCCTTATATTCATCACTACCAACAACGTCCTTAATGATCTCACCCATTACCTTGGCATATTTTTGCGCGCGCTCAGCACCTTGTGATTCCCCTAAAGCTGCCAATACCTTAGTAGATACATCTTCAATTCTATTTAAAAATTTAACGGAGAGATTGCTTGAAATTTCTTTGGATTTATCGCTTGCCCAAAAGCCATCTTGTAAATAATTGTTTTGGGTAGAACTAGCAGCTGCAATCGCACCATAACCACAATGATGATTGGTGAAAATTAAACCTTGATCAGAAACTATTTCACCGGTACAGCCACCGCCAAAAATAATAATCGCATCCTTGATGCTTGACTTATTGATACTATATAATTGTTCAGGTTTTAACTTTAAGCCACGTTTAACCATATCATTATACACTTGTTGCCCTAATAACATTGGCAACCACATGCCTTCATCAGCATAACTGCGAAATAAGGTAAGCACAAGTGCTAGGGAAATAAAAATCTTTTTCATAATGGATTGTATTATAGGAGCAATTTAATTAAAATAATTAGGTTGGGGTATGATATAGGCTGGAATTTACTTGTCTACCTCCCTTTTGTTGATTTTTTCCAGTTTATAGTGGTAAAGACAATTTTACTATAATTATCCTTTTCATATAAAATCCCAATTTGTTGCTTGTTGACCAATACAAGATCCGAATATGCTGAATTATTGCTCATCATTTTTGGATCAGTCGCATTATCAATGATCCAGTTTTTTGTCCATGTTTTGCCTTCATCAAAACTAATACGCAAAGTTAAATTGTTTCTATTTTTAGCATCTGCTGCATTTGAAAAAGCAAGTATTTGTTTCCTATTTTTTACGCCAACATTTAAAATACTTCCTTCGCAAACTGGGTCTGGTAGTTGCTGATCAAAATAGCTTGTATCCCAGGAAGCGCCGCCATTTGAGCTAATTGCCACTATGCGTAAACGTATATCGCCTTTTTGATTTCTTGCATTAAGCATCATTCTATTATTAGAAAGTTCTGCGGCAGTTGATTCGTTGCTACCAGGTAAATGTAATTTTTCGCTTAACTTAAATGTAGCTCCGTGATCATCCGAATAAAAACTGTGCGCAAAATAATCTTCTCCTTGCTTTTGGGGCGGGCCTGCAGAATGGTTGGCTGGAATAAAAATTCGGCCCTTATATAAACCTGTGGAGACCTGTAATGCATGACCTGGTGTATTTGCATAATGTCTCCAATCTTCTTTAAAGTTATATGATGAATTGGCTGTTGGTTGCATGGGTCGATGTGTTTGCGTAGTAATATTTACACCCGCACTCCATGTGAATCCATTATCAAAGGAGGTTTTATACCACACTTCTCTTACCCCCTTGCCGTTTCTTATTTCACTTTCATGATTATTTCCAGTGTTATAAAATAAAAATAATCTTCCATTTGGATAAGCTGGATCGCTCATATCAAACACTGGTGCAGGATTGCCTGCTTGTAAAGAATCATAGGTTGCAATCACTTTAATTGGTGACCAAGTTTTGCCGTTATCAGAACTTCGTCTCATAACAATATCAATATCTCCAAAGTCACCTGATGAATTCACCCTTCCTTCACAAAATGCCAATAAATCATTGCTAGGAGTTTTAATTATGGCTGGTATTCGAAAACTTTTATACCCTTCTGTTCCTGAAATAAAAACCGGAACATTTATTTGTTGTGAAAATCCACTGTTTCCACAAAAAAATAAAATATAAAATAGGATATTGATTTTTTTCATTTGAACTATGCGATTTAAGTATGATAAAAATATAGTAAATTTAAATAGTAAAATAGATTGCGGTTTGTTAATGTTTTAAAATCGTTCGTTAATTTATAAATTTGATTTTTCCTTCTCATGAACTTACAACCCACCCATTTAAAAAACGACCTTGTTTGGCTAGAACCCTTGAAGCAAGCTCATTTTGAGGAGCTGTACCTGGTTGCTTCTGATCCATTAATTTGGGAACAACATCCCAATCCAGACAGATATAAATTGGACGCTTTTACCAACTATTTTAAAGGGGCGATGGAATCAGGTGGTGCATTTATAATTAGAGATACATTAAGTGGCCAAGCATTGGGATCCAGTCGCTATTGTGCATATGATGCCGCTATGAAAGAAATTCAAATTGGTTATACTTTTTTTGCAAGAAGTTGTTGGGGGAAGTCCATCAATAAAGAAGTAAAAACATTAATGCTTAACCATGCATTTAATTATGTAGATAAGGTGGCTTTTTATGTAGGTGCTAATAACATTCGATCGCAAAGAGCAATGGAACGGATTGGTGGTATTAAAATTCGGGAGGAGGTAGTTGCTTATTTTGGAGAGCCTGATAGATTAAATTTTAGGTATGAGATCAGCAAATAGTCCTATTTAATAGTTAAATTGCTATACGCTAGATTGCTATTTATTTCTATCTAAATCATATGCTTGAATTCATAGGTCACTTACATCCTGTCATTGTGCATTTGCCCATTGGTATTTTGCTATTGGGTGTTTTGATGATGGTTTACGAACATTACAGTAAGGTTGATTTACAACTGCCTATTTCATTCGCTTTTTTGGTGGGAAGTATTAGCGCCGTGTTGGCTTGTATTGCAGGATGGATATTATCCAACTCCGGCGAATATGATGCGTTATTAGTTCAAAAACATCAGTGGACCGGGATTAGCACAGCAGTTATAGGATTACTAGTTTATTTCTTAAAGCAATACCGAAAATTATTAGCTGTCATATTAACCCTACTTGTTTTTATTACAGGTCACTATGGTGGCACATTGACGCACGGAGAAAATTATTTATTTAACTCCAATGAAAATTCCAACACGAGCCAGGTTGACACTATAAAAGTGGAAGCAAAAAAATTTACTCAAACAATTTCAAATGGAGCTGATTCTTTAACCATTGAAACCCACAATATTTATAAAGAACAAATTGCGCCCTTATTAAAATTGAGATGTTATAATTGTCACGCTGCACTAAAACAGAAAAATGGATTAAGATTGGATGGAGAAATGTTCATCAAAAAGGGTGGAAAAAACGGAAAGATATTTGTCGCGGGTAATACTTTCAAAAGTCCACTATATACAAGCTTAGTATTGCCAATTGATGATGAAAAACACATGCCGCCGAAAGGAAAACATCAGTTGAATCAAAATGAAATTTTAATCATTGAACGCTGGATAAAATCCGGCGCCTCTTTCGAGGATATTATTGACACTATTTCCAATAACGAATTGGTTAAAAATGTTGCTTCCCAAAATACCATTGCGGATAAAAATATTTTAGCTACTCCAGCAAAAGTAAATAGTGAAATAACAGAAACAAAAAAGGGTGTAGTTGAAAATAATAATATCAAAGGTGTCGTAAAAAATACAAACCTACCCAACCCTGCACCCATAAACACTGCGATCATTGAAGATTTCAAACAAAAAAATATTATTTTAACCAATATTGCAGAAGGCTCCAATTTTGTTATGGCCAATTTTGTTAATGTAGTTCCCTTTAATAATTCCAGCTTACAAGCTTTGAAAAGTATTAATGAACAATTGGCAGTGTTAAAATTAACCAACTTGCCTATTAATGATGATGATTTAAAAGTAGTAGCGGATTTAAAAAACATTAAAAAGTTGAATGTAGAAAACACTTTGATTACAGATAATGGGTTGGACTATATAAAGCAATTATCACAATTAGAACAGCTTAACCTTTATGGTACGAATATCTCAGATGAAGGAATTATTCGATTGGCGGATTTAAAATATTTATCAGTGCTTTATTTATGGAAAACTAAAGTAACTTTAAATGGGATTGAACAGTTTAAAAAATTAAATCCAAAAGTAACTATTGAAATGGGAGATTTTAAATTTCAGAAAAAATGAAGAAATATTATTTATTCATAGGCTTTATTAGTGTTTTTTTTGCATTTAAAAACATATCCAAATTACCCGAGGATGTAAATGCGGCGTATCTTAAATTACCCTTGGTTATTGATTATAATGAACATGTAAAACCAATTTTATCTGACAAGTGTTTTTCTTGTCATGGACCAGATAAAGCAAAACAAAAAGCAGGACTTAGATTAGATATGGAAGCGTCGGCCTATGGACCTTTGCCAGAAAGCCCTGGAAAATTTGCCATTGTGCCAGGTAATTTAAATAAGAGTGAGCTTTACCACCGCATTTTATCTTCCGATCCTAGTTACATGATGCCGGATCCAAAATCTCATTTAACCTTAGATGCAAAGGAAAAAGCAATACTTATAAAGTGGATTGAAACGGGTGCCATATATAAGCCACACTGGGCATTTGTTGCACCACAAAAAAAGACGATTCCTGACATTTTTAATTTACAGGTGAATAATCCCATTGATAATTTTGTATTTAGTCGATT
>CAJBLA010000267.1 GCA_903953815.1 uncultured Bacteroidota bacterium
GATAATTTGATGCCCATTTTAAATGATCAAAATTATACGACCACTTTATTTACTACCGCAAATTTTGCAAATAAATATCCAGATAGCATCAAAGCACTATCTGAGAAGCATGAGATTGCATCCCATACTTTTTATCATTCTAAGTTCACAACAGCGGATTTGCTCGCATCCAGAATCCGATTAGAAGAAATTATTCAAAAGCCGGTAAAGGGTTTAAGAATGCCAAGAATGCGTCAGGTTCCGGTTGCTGATATTAAAGAAGCGGGTTATAGTTATGATGCTTCCATTCATCCCACTTGGCTACCGGGTAGGTATAATAATTTCAATTTACCTCGGACTAAGTACAGTGAACAAGGATTAATTAGGGTTCCTGCCTCAGTGAGTCCAAATTTTAGAATTCCCTTATTTTGGTTAAGTTTTAAGAATTTCCCCTATGCGATGTATTTAAAGTTGGCGCTACAAACATTAAACAAAGATGGCTATTTGAGCTTGTATTTTCATCCTTGGGAGTTTACGAATATCACTGCCTTTGGTTTGCCAAAATATACCACAAAGGGGTCTGATAATGAGCTACTTGATAAGCTTTACCGTTTACTGAATGACCTAAACAAGCAGGCTGAATTTGTCACTATGGGTGATTTTATTCAAAATGGTTGCATGGAATAAACCTATGACCCTATTTTTTGTCAAAAGTTGAATAGACAAAAATGGGCAACTATTTACTGCAGTTTTTATTAGCATTATTATTTCTTATCATTCTTTATTATAGCCGTAAGAGTAACCCAGATTCCTAGGGGTAATACTATTCAATAAGCACCTATTTTTTCAATTAAGCGCTCTGCCAAGGATTTATTTTAATTTGCTCATTTTAGATCTATTATTATAGACTTAAACTGACTTAACCTTGCCTCATCAATTTTTAATTACTACCTTTAATTGGTATTTATTTTGATTCATATAAATCAATTAAAATGGTTGTAGGATTGCTGTTTGTTTTTTTTATTGGTTATATAGCGATTACTTTTGAAGGGGTATTAAAAATTAATAAATCGGCTATTGCACTTGTTACAGCAGTTCTGTGTTGGATTTTGATCATTTTTGACTCGCCTGATAAAAACATTGTTTTAGAATCATTGTCGCATCATTTAAGTGAAATTAGTGAGATACTTTTTTTTCTTTTAGGGGCGATGACGATTGTGGAATTAATTGATGCGCATGATGGATTTCAAAATATTGTAGACCGGATAAAAACAACACATAAAGCCAAATTGATTTGGTTAATAGGATTAATCACCTTTTTTCTGTCTGCGGTCTTAGATAATTTGACCACTACCATTGTCATGGCTTCTATATTGAACAAATTAGTAGCAGATCAAAAAACAAAATGGCGGTTATTGGGCTTGGTAGTGATAGCGGCTAACGCTGGTGGTGCTTTTAGTCCTATTGGCGATGTAACAACAACTATGTTGTGGATTGGTGGGCAAGTCACTGCTATGAACATCATCAAACAAAGTTTTTTAGCAAGTTTAATTTGTATGGTAATCCCCGCAATTATTATTAATTACACTATCAAAGGACGTATCATTTTTAAGAATGAGGAAACAGCTAACTTGAATTTTACGACAAATCCAAAGGAACGGAATTTTATATTTATAGCTGGAATTACATGTTTATTATTCGTACCTGTTTTTAAAACAATTACCCATTTACCACCTTATATGGGGATGCTTTTTTGCTTAGGAGTCATGTGGGTAATCACGGAGGTTATTCATAATAAAAAACATGAATCAGAAAAAGGATTACTTTCCGTAAACCATGCATTGCGAAAAATTGATACACCTAGTATTTTATTTTTCTTTGGTATTTTATTGAGTGTAAGTTCATTACAATATGTGGGAGTTTTGCCTCAAATGGCAGAGCAATTAAATGAGGTAATGGGTAATTTAAATGGCGTTGCTATAAGTATTGGCTTGTTATCTGCTGTTTTTGATAATGTTCCATTAGTCGCTGCTTTGCAAAATATGTACAGCCTTCAAACTTATCCTACAGACCATTATTTCTGGGAATTAATCGCTTACACAGCTGGAACAGGGGGCTCTATATTAATTATAGGATCTGCGGCCGGAGTTGCTGTGATGGGCATGGAAAAAATAGACTTTTTCTGGTATCTCAAAAATATAAGCTGGATAGCGCTAATTGGATTTTTAAGTGGCGCTGCAGTATTTATTTTACAACACAGTTTTCTATAAATTAGGAATGAGCTAATTGTCCTATTTCAATCTCGGGGGATTCCTCCCAAAGCATCATCGCATTAATATATTTTAATGTTGTGTAATTGGCTATATCACTAAGGGTGATATTTTTTTCGATAATTTTATTTTCGTCAATAAGCCTTGCACGGTGTGTGCCTAATAGTAATGGGTGTAAAGGAGTATGCCATTCAGTTCCATTAAAAAAAACCAAATTAGCGTAATTGCCGTCCTTGACCATATTGTTTTGTACAATAATAATTTCATCTGTTCCTGCATTTTTTAATGCGTCATTCAGCCAGGTTCTATCTGTATATTTATTCTGATATTCTTCTTGTCCAGCTAGATGAATGGAAACAGTTTGAATTGTTTTTTTATGATAAATTTCTTTTTCTACATGGGATGCTCCCTCTAAATTATATAAGCACTTTATTTTATAAACGATATCTTTTTCAAAATCATGCACCAGCTGTATTTTATCAAGTTGGATGGATGTATTTCCGCCCAATGCCCGCAACGTTCGATTGATTCGGGCTTGATGATAGGATAAATTTTCTAATATCCCATTTTTATATCGTATGGTTTCAAAAAAGGGGTACATATACTTTGTCTATCATTTCTTGGTATTCGTTTAGGACCTCGCTATTGCAGGTAATACCACCGCCACTGCGATAATAGTTATCATTTTGCAAATACCGAATCAAAACGGTACTGTCTAAATTTTGTCCATCATAATAGCCGGCAATACCCGTGTAATAGCCTCTGTCTTCATTTTCGGCAGCAGCAATGATGTTGATCGTTTTTTGTTTGGGGGCGCCGGATATAGAACCTGCCGGCAACAAATCAAAAATAATTTCACCAATATTTTCACAGTAATTAGCTTCCAATTCGCCCACAATTTCAGAGCTTACTTGACCTAGGTTCCCATTCTGCGTCGCAATCTCTTCGTAGTATCTATATTTATTTACTTTTACATTCTTTGATACCCTACTTAAGTCATTTCTAATTAGGTCCACCATAGTTGCATGTTCTGAAATTTCCTTGGTATCGTTCAATATTATATTTTTTGCATCTGGTATGCTTGCATTAATAGTTCCTTTCATCGGATAGGAGTATATCTTACCTTCTTTTATTTTTACAAATGTCTCTGGAGAAAAACAAACAAATGTATCTTTTAAGCAGCATGTATATTTAGCATTGGCCTTTTTAAAAATTTCCTCAATGGTATAATTTGAGGTTATTTTGGTTTTTGCAGTGAGGTTCACTAAAAAACTATTTCCAAGTTCGATTTCTTTTTTTATTTGATCGAATTTGTTTTTATATTCTTCAAAGGAAATGGGCGCTTTGTTAAATTCAAAATCGGATGTAGGAGTATTGTTATTTTGGGTATTTGCTTCTTTTTGATTCGAGACTCCGTCAAAATTAAATTCAAAAATATTTTCTGTGTCAGACCATTTCCAAC
>CAJBLA010000268.1 GCA_903953815.1 uncultured Bacteroidota bacterium
CCAATTAATGGTGTAAATAATAACTGAAATGGATAATTCCAAGGTGCAATAATACAAACTACACCCAAAGGTTCTTGGATGGTATAACTTGTCGAAGGCATGTTGACCAAATTAGTCGCAACAGATTTGGGTTGCATCCATTCCTGTAAATGCTTAATCGTATAATTTAATTCGCTTAGGAAAAATCCAACCTCTGTGGCCCAAGCATCTTCGTCTGTTTTTTTAAGATCGGCATACAATGCTTCATATAATATTTTTTCCGAATCCAATACCGCCTTTTTAAGCCTTTCTAATTGGAGTAATCTAAAGGCATACGTTTGGGTGGCTCCTGTACTGAAATAGTCCTTAAGTGCATTAATATTAGCGGTCATAGCATAAAATTATGAAGCAATTTAAGCTTTATTAAGCAAACGAACCTAAGAGGGAACTTCATTGGTAAAAATTATTTCAAATTATCCCAATTTTTTTATAATTTAACATACTCAAAAAATAAGATTTTATAACCATTAACCGTTTGCTATGTCCAAGAACAAATCAAATAACAGTCGTCGAGATTTCATAAGAAATTCTGCCCTTGCAATGGGTGGTTTCTATATTGTCCCAAGACACGTATTAGGAGGAAAAGGTTTTACTGCCCCAAGTGATAAATTACAAGTTGCCGGAATTGGATCCGGTGGAAAAGGCGAAAGCGATTTATTTAATTTTTACAATTCCGGAAAAGCAGATATCGCATTTTTGTGTGATGTAGATGATAGACAAGCTGTGAAAAGTCGTCAGCGCTATCCTAAAGCAAAATACTATAAGGATTACAGAGAGATGTTAGATAAGGAGCATAAATATTTTGATGCATGTTCTGTATCTACCCCTGATCATATGCACGCAGTACAAGCAATGGCTGCAATGCAATTAGGCAAACACGTTTATGTTCAAAAACCAATTGCACATGATATTTACGAAGCAAGGATGATGACCGAAGCTGCAAGAAAACATAATGTAGTTACACAAATGGGTAACCAAGGTGCATCAGGTGATGGTGTCCGTAAGTTACAGGATTGGTATAACGCTGGTTTAATTGGAGATGTACACACGATTTATTGCTACACGGATCGTCCAGTATGGCCACAAGGTGCAATTCGTCCTACAGCGCCTTCTTCAATTCCTGCTGAATTAGATTTTGATTTATGGTTAGGTACCGCTCCTAAAAAAGATTACTTCGATGGTATACTACCATTTAACTGGAGAGGTTGGTGGGATTACGGAACCGGCGCATTGGGTGATATGGCTTGTCATATTATGGCACCAGGTTTTGCAGTATTAGGTTTGGGTTATCCAGTGGCAGCTGAATGTAGCATTGCAACAAGATACACTGCACCTTGGCAAAAATTGGATGCGCCAGATAGTCCGCCAATGGGATCACACATTATTTTAACTTTCAGAGGACCATTCAATAAACATAAGGGTAAAAACAAGGAGACTGAAATTAAATTACATTGGATGGATGGCGGTATACAACCAGAAAGACCTCCTGAATTAGGACCTAACGAACAAATGGGTGATGGCGGTAACGGTATCATTTTTGAAGGAACTAAAGGCAAAATGATGGCAGGCACTTATGGTGTAAATCCACAATTATTACCTACTAGTTTGACAAAAACAACCACAGTTCCAAGTACCGTTGATTTAGTAAAAGGTGGTGCTGAAGGTCACTATGCTGCATGGGTAGAAGCATGTATCGCAGGTCCTGGAAGTGATTTAGCTAAAAACTTAAGTTCTAATTTTGATATCGCTGGGCCATTAACTGAATCTGTATTAATGGGTAATTTAGCCATTCGTAGCTATGATATCAAAGCACAAGAAAAAACTGCAAAAGGAAAAATAATTTACCCAGGACGTAACGTTCAATTATTATGGGATGGACCAAATATGAAGATCACCAACTTTGACGAAGCAAATCAATTCGTTAAACGAACATATCGTGATGGTTGGAGTTTGGGTATATAATTAAATCGCCTTACTTAAAACCCTTTCACAATAAATGAGTGGAAGGGTTTTTTTATGTCCCTGATTAAGTGGTAACTTTATCCTTGTTTGTTATATCTTCTTTTGATACAGTGCGCGAATATCTTTTAAATTTATTTTATGAAAAACTTTCAAGATCAATTTTTATTAAATCCAGCAATCACATTTTTAAATTTTGGCTCCTTTGGCGCAACGCCAAAACCTATATTTGAAAATTACCAACACTGGCAAAGGGTATTGGAAGCAGAACCTGTTCAGTTCATTGCATTTGATGGTGTTAACTATTTAGCAGAATCAAGAGCTGCTTTAGCAAAATATATTGGCTGCGCGGATCAAGATGATTTGGTTTATGTTACTAATCCTTCTTTTGCAGTTAACCTAATTGCAAAAAATTTTCCTTTAAATACGGGAGATGAAATATTAACCACAGACATTGAATATGGCGCATGCGACCGTACCTGGAATTTTTATTGTGAAAAAGCGGGTGCCAAGTATCGACGTCAAAAAATTAATCTGCCCATTACAACTAAAGAGCAATTCATTGCTGATTTTTTTCAAGGCGTAACTGCAAAAACAAAAGCAATATTTATTAGTCAAATAACCAGTTCTACTGGATTAATTTTCCCCGTAAAAGAAGTTTGTGAAATAGCAAAATCAAAAGGATTAATTACCATTGTCGATGGTGCACATGTGCCAGGACATATTCCATTAAATTTAGCGGAACTACAAGCTGATTTTTATACGGGTGCCTGTCATAAATGGATGATGGCGCCCAAAGGATGTAGTTTTTTGTACGCACACAAATCAGTACAGCATCTTTGTGACCCGCTCATTGTAAGTTGGGGATACAAAGCATTAAAACCTTCTCATTCTCACTATTTGGATTACCACCAAATGATTGGTACACGCGACTTTTCTGCATTTTTAACAGTGCCGGCTTGTATACAATTTATGGCCGAAAATGATTGGATCACTGTTCGCAATGAATGTCATGACATGGTGCTTGCCAACGCGCAACGCTTTTATGATTTACTAGAATCAAAACCCATTAGTCCATTAACCAGTGAATGGATTGGACAAATGATTAGTATTCCAATAAAAACCAAGGAACCTGAAATATTACAAAGGACATTATTCACCGAATACAAAATTGAAATTCCAATCATGCGTCAGGAGAATGACGTGTATATGCGCTATTCCATTAATGCATTTAATACCATGGCAAATTTAGACACCCTTTACAACGCCTTGTCTGAATTAAAAAAACAAAACAGAATTTAATCCTATTTAAATATTGATTGCGATGAACACATTTAAATTTATGCTCTCCAATCTAAATTGTTTAACACAATTGCGTTTTCTTTAGCGCAATCTAATTCAGTGGTTCCGGTATAGGCTTCCTGCTCAATGATGTGAAATTTTAAACCATTTTGTGCACCCACATATAATATATTTTTAAAATCGATTGTTCCTTTACCCAATATACATGACTCATGCCCAGTAGGTGTTTTTATCAAATCCTTTACATGACATAATTTAAAACGATTTGGGTATTTTTTTAGATAAGCAATCGGATCGGCACCGGCTGCTACAACCCAATAAATGTCCATTTCAAAATCTACCAAATTAGCATCTGTTGCATTCATCATCACATCCTGTGGCATGCCACCTGCCATTGCTTTAAAAGAATAGTCATGATTATGATAGGCAAAACGAATCCCATTCTTATTCGCTATTTCACCACACTTATTAAACTGATCCGCAAAGCGCTTATAATCATCAATGGATTTTTGTGCTCCAATATGCGGACATATTAAATACTTCATTCCAATTTCACTAGCTTCTGCAGCCTTGCGTTCAAAATCCTTATTAATATCACAATGCGAGGCAATCATATTCATCTCCATATCACCCAATTGTTTTTTAAACTCAGTATTTTTCATACCCCAGAACATGCCATTGGCACCTTCAAAACTTTCAATTTGTTTGTACCCGCAATTGGATAAATGTTTCAACACCCCTAATGGATCTTTAGCCAATGCTTCCTTCACTGTCCATAACTGAATCCCAAATTTATTTTTCTTTTGTGCCATCGCAAAAAGCTCCTTATTAAATGGGGTACCCAACGCTAAACTAGCCAATGCGGTGTTGCGTAAAAAACTTCTTCTTGAATTTGACATAAAATAAATTAAAATGGTAATTGATGCTTGTTAAAAATGAAATTAAATATTATGTGATCACACAATTCCTGTAGATTTTTCTACCTAAAAACTGCTGCGAAAATATTTTTAAGCCCAGGCCTTATCCCCTTTTGTATAAGGAACACAACCTTCATATCTTCCAGGAATAGCCACATAACGAAGCGCTTTTGTTGCACCTACTTCTGAAGTGAAAAATCCTGTAAGGGTTAACTCCTTCATCATCGTAAAATAATGCTTATCGTTCGTTGATTTTTTATCCGGATTTGCTTTTTTGGCTTCTTTATTTGCTTGTACTTCCTTGTCAAGTGCGCTAATTAAATCATGGCGCTCTTGGGCGTTTGCTTCCATAAAGGATTTGCCAATTTTTGCTTTGGCTTCCTTAAACTGTAATTCACGCATCCCTTCCATGAAAATATTTTGATTTTTTTCATCATAACAATCGCGCACCATCACTGACATAAATGCACCCACATTGGCTTCCTTAGCACCAGGTGTATTGGTTGCAGGGATAATTACTTCTCCTACTTCATTTAAAAATGCAATGTCTTCCGCAGAAAAAACCAATCCTGTTTTTGCAGTGGTACATCCTGATAAAAATGCTTCTGCCCCTAAAACGGTTCCGCCCATAATAAGGGCAACTCTTGATAATGCTTCACGTCTGTTCATCATAAAATATAAGTTTAATCGTTTTAATTAATTTTAAATATCACAAATTTCAATGGCCTTTTTAAGTGATACCATTGGATCCTTATCTGAAGGAATAAATTCCTGTGCCACATAGCCCTTAAATCCAGTGGCAACAATCGCACGCATAATAGCAGGATAATATAATTCCTGACGTTCGTCAATTTCATTGCGGCCTGGCACACCACCAGTGTGGTAGTGTCCATAATAGGTATGATTAGCATTGATGGTACGAATTACATCTCCTTCATCAATTTGCATATGATAAATATCAAATAATAATTTAAAATTAGGTGAGCCTATTCGCTTACACAATTCAACACCCCAAACGGATCTGTCACACATATAATCCTTGTGATCCACTTTTGAATTTAATAACTCCATCTGAATCATCACTCCTCTTTTTTCAGCCAAGGCCATTATTTTTTTCAACCCTGTTGCGCAGTTATTTAATCCCGTTTCATCATCCATACCCTTTCTATTACCTGAAAAACAAATTAAATTGGTGTACCCAGCATCTGCAACATAGTTAATATGATCGGTATAATTCTTAACCAAGGTATCATGATAACTTGGGTCATTAAATCCTTTGGTCAAACTTATCTCAGCACCATTGCACATGGTGGACACTAAATTATTTTCCTTAAGTACATGCCATTCAGCAGGGCCTACTAAGTCCATCCCCGCCATACCCATTGCTTTGAAATTTTTAGCTAATTCTGCAATCGGATACTGACTATAGCACCACCTACAAGCAGAATGGTTAATTTTTCCTTTTAAAGAAAAGGGTTCGTTATTGTTTTGAAGTCCTTGTTTCACGGATGCAATTAAATTTGAAGGGACCACTACGCCTGTTGCCAAAGCAGCAGAACCAGTGATTACTTGTTTTAAAATTTGACGCCTATTCACATTAGATGACATTACAAAATATTATATAAGTTCCCAGATTTTATGACTTGATAAATATAATTTTTTTTTCCTGTTTTTTATAAAGTTTTAAGTTAAAAATGGGGGTTTTTTGCGAAATTATAAGGAAATTGCTAAGGTTATAATCCATGGTAAAAAAATGGATTTTAAATTACACAAAAGCATAAAAATCTCACATATGAATCGAAAATTACGCATGGGAATGGTCGGAGGCGGAAAAGACGCTTTTATCGGTGCAATTCACCGTTTGGCTGCAAATATGGATGGATTAATTGAAGTGAGTTGTGGTGCATTAAGTATAAGACCTGAAGTAGCACTTGCTTCTGGTGAAGCTTTATTTTTACCTAAGGAAAGGATTTACTTGACTTATGAAGAAATGATCAAAAAGGAAGCAAGCCTACCAGCGAATGAGCGCATCGATTTTGTAACTATTGTAACGCCCAACTTTGCCCACTTTGCACCTGCGATGATGGCATTAGAATATGGCTTTCATGTGGTGATTGAAAAACCAATTACCTTTTCATTAGATGAAGCAAAGCAACTAAAACAAAAATTGGACGAAACCGGCTTAACGCTTTGCTTAACCCATACCTATTCGGGATACCCAATGGTTAAGCAAGCTAAGGCAATGGTGAAGGAGGGTAAGTTTGGAAAAATTAGAAAAATTTGGGTGGAGTACCCACAAGGTTGGTTAAGTAAATTATCTGAACGCGAAGGAAACACACAAGCAGCATGGAGAACTGATCCAAAAAAATCAGGTAAGAGTTCGGTGATGGGCGACATTGGAACACATGCAGCGCATTTAGCTGAATATATTACGGGCGCGAAAATTACAGACGTATGTGCTGAGTTAAATACCATGGTGGAAGGTCGCTTATTAGATGATGACGGTGCAGTGATGTTGAAATTTGACAATGGTGCTAAAGGAGTTTTAATGGCATCTCAAGTAGCAGCGGGTGAAGAAAATGCTTTAAAAATAAGAGTGTATGGAGAGCATGGTGGTATTGAATGGGCACAACATGAACCCAATACTTTATTGGTAAAATGGTATGACCAACCTACCCAGGTTTATAGGGCTGGCGGAAACTATGGTGCACATTTATCTCCAACTGCAATTCATAATTGTCGCACCCCAGGCGGACATCCTGAAGGATACCTGGAGGCATTCGCAAATATTTATAGAAACTTTGCATTAACCATTGGATGTAAAATAGATGGTACCACACCAACTCCGGAGATGCTTGATTTTCCTGGCATTGAAGATGGATTAAGAGGTATGGCGTTTATTGATAATGTAGTTGCATCATCACAGTCGGATGTGAAATGGACCCCTTATGTTTTATAAAAAAATTACAATTCACGATTATTAAACAAATAATATGACCACAATAAAAGGACCAGGAATATTTTTAGCTCAGTTTATGGGTGATGTTGCGCCATTTAATTCTTTAGAAAGTATTTGCAAATGGGCAGCATCCTTAGGATTCAAAGGCGTACAAATTCCAAGTTGGGATGCAAGATGTATTGATCTACAAAAAGCGGCTGAAAGCAAAACTTATGCGGATGAAATCAAAGGTATTGTTGCAAGTACGGGTATGGAAATCACTGAACTATCTACACACTTACAAGGACAA
>CAJBLA010000269.1 GCA_903953815.1 uncultured Bacteroidota bacterium
AAAGCTTTATTTTTGCCACTCAAATTAAAATTACACCATGCGTTCAATACCATTTAGAGAAGCACTTCGTGAAGCAATGAGCGAGGAAATGCGCAGAGACGAAAGAGTATTATTGATGGGGGAAGAAGTAGCTGAGTACAATGGCGCTTATAAAGTAAGTCAAGGTATGTTGGCAGAGTTTGGCGCAAAACGTATTATTGATACTCCAATTTCTGAGTTAGGTTTTACAGCGGTAGCTGTGGGAGCGGCACAAAATGGCTTAAGACCTATTGTGGAATTCATGACTTGGAATTTTGCGGTGCTTCCTTTGGATCAAATTTTGAATACGGCCAGTAAGATGCTTGCGATGAGTGGTGGTCAAATTGGCTGTCCTATTGTGATGAGAGGCCCGAATGGTAGTGCAGGTCAATTAGGGGCGCAACATTCAACAGCATTTGAAAGCTATTTGGCTAATATCCCAGGTATTAAAGTGGTTTCTCCTTCCAATGGATATGATGCAAAAGGTTTGTTAAAACAAGCGATTCGTTATGAAGAGGATCCAGTGATGTTTTTAGAAAGTGAAGTGATGTATGGAGATAAATCAGATGTACCAGATGAGGAATATTATATCCCATTAGGAAAAGCGGATGTTAAAAAGGTTGGTCGCGATATTACGATTGTTTCTTATAACAAAATGATGAAAGTTGCATTGGGTGCAGCAGCAGAATTAGAAAAAGAAGGTATTAGTGCTGAGGTCGTTGATTTGCGTACCATTCGTCCTTTGGATTGGATGACCGTTTTGGAAAGTGTTAAAAAAACCAATCGTTTGGTGATCATTGAAGAACAATGGCCATTTGCTTCTGTATCTTCAGAATTATCTTACCGCATCCAAAAAGAAGGATTTGACTATTTAGATGCACCTATTCGTCGTATCACAAGTGCCGATGCGCCGATGCACTATGCACCTAATTTAGCTGCCTTAGCCATCCCTGATGTGGCTAGGTCCGTAAGCTTGGTGAAGGAGCTCATGCAACAGTACAAATAAAGTATTATGCATGTTCATAGTGGGTTAAATCATGGTGTTATCATTTATTTACACCACTCATATGAAAACTTGGACGCTTTAAAAATAAAATTATCAATATCCCTCACAAAGGGATATTTTTGTTATATATAACACAACATCATTTTATGGGCTATATTTTATTGATATTATTTTGGTTGGGATGGCATATTGGTATTTATTTAATGCTAAAGAAAGCAGGGGTGTCAAGTGCAAAGGCCATCATTCCTATTTATAATACTTGGGAGGTGGTAAAACTTTGTGGTATTTCAAAAATGTGGTTTTGGATCCAACTAATTCCAATTTTAGGACAATTTGTTACCTTATGGATATCGATCATTTTTGTGATGCATTTTAAAAGAGTAGGGTTGTTGCAACATATTTTAACTGTATTTGTTCCATTTATTTATTTACCATATTTGGGTGTTTCCCCAAATGAACGTTGGCATGGTAAAGATGCATTACAGCACTATCACAAATCAGCTTCAAGAGAGTGGGTAGATGCGGCTGTTTTTGCTATTGTTGCGGCTACATTAATTCGCACATTTGTTTTTGAAGCGTATGTAATTCCTACCGAGAGTATGGAAAAAACATTATTGGTGAACGACTTTTTATTTGTAGATAAAATTACCTATGGCGCGCGTATTCCTCAAACACCAGCAAGTTTCCCATTTGTTCATAATACTTTGCCAATGGCGCCAACGACACCCTCTTATATCAAGTGGGTGCAATTGGATTACACCAGATTGCCAAAAGTGAGGAGCATTAATCGTAATGATGTTGTGGTATTTAATTTTCCAGCAGGCGATACCATTATTAACCTCCCCGAATTTGGTAGTAAAATACCTTATTATGATGTGTTGAGAAGCCCTGAGTATGCAAACAACCGCGAAAAATTATTGAATGATTATCCAATTTTAGTACATCCTGTGGACAAAACGGATAATTATATCAAAAGATGTGTCGGCATTCCTGGTGATATTATACAAGTGAAGGGCAGTCATTTATGGGTGAATGGTAAACCGGGATTGGTTGCTCCTTATTCGCAAACTGAATTTATTGTAAAAACCAATGGACAACCAATTCCTGAGGATTATATTCAAGACAGTATAGGTATTAATATAAATGATGCAAGTTCCGATTTTCAAATCATGGAAGGAAGTGCCCATACTTTTAAAATTAATATGACGGCGAATGCTGCTGAAAATTTGAAAAAACTACCACAGGTTTTGTCTGTTACTAATTTTGATGAAAATACAGTGGGATATACTTTCCCTTATGATATGACCCATTTTCCATGGTCGGTAGATAATTATGGTCCAATACGAATTCCAAAAAAAGGAGACGTAGTTCAATTAAATGACAGTACCATTGAATTATATCGTCGCTTAATTTCAAATTACGAGCATAATAAATTAGAAGAGAAGGAAGGCAAGTATTTTATTAATGGTGTAGCAACCACCTCATATACCGTAAAAGAAAATTACTATTGGATGATGGGAGATAATCGTCATCGTAGTCAAGATAGTAGGTATTGGGGATATGTACCTGAAACACATATTGTAGGACGTGCAGCATTAATTTGGTTTAGCTACAGCAAGTCAATTAGATGGAATAGATTGTTTAGCCAAATAAAATAGATTATTTTTAAACCTCACACTAAGTGAGGTTTTTTATTAAACAGCCATGTATGAAACAAAAATTTGAGTTTGAGTTTGAGCATTTTGAGCAGATGGAATCCTTAAGTGAATCTGATGCTACATTACTTATTGCTGCACGGAATGCAACTAAAACTGCTTTTGCACCTTATTCTAAATTTAAAGTGGGTGCTGCGGCATTGTTATCCAATGGTCAAATTGTGATTGGATCCAATCAAGAAAGTGCCAGTTATCCAGTGGGAATTTGTGCTGAGCGAACTTTATTAAATAGTATTGGGAGCCAGTTTTCAAGCGAAACCATTCTTGCCATGGCAATCAGCTATGACACGGACAAGGCTGCCTGTAATGAACCTATTTCGCCTTGTGGCATGTGTCGTCAATCCTTACTTGATTTTGAAAACAGGTATCAATCACCCATCAAGATTATTTTAGCAGGTAAAACAGGCCCAATTATGGTGGTGGCAGCTGCTAAAAATTTATTGCCTTTTGGATTTGATGGGGCAATTTTGAAATAAGTTAAAATAAGGTTTGTACACCGAGTGCTAATCTGAATTCGTGTTGCAATAGCCATTTTTTTCTGGTTTTACCCCATGCGTAACCCACCAGTGATCGGTCTGATCCAATAATACGATGACATGGAATTAAAATCGCCACTTTATTTTTAGCATTTGCATTTGCTGCAGCCCTTACTAAATTAGGGTCACCCATTTTTTTAGCTAAGTCCCCATAGCTCAATGTTTTTCCAAAAGGTAGTTCGTATAATTCTTTCCAAACTTTTTGTTGAAATTCAGTTCCATCCTGATCAATGGCAACTGTAAAACTTCGTCTATTACCAGCAAAATATTCAATTAGCTCGTCTATGCATTGGTGCATCACCGCGGGTATGGTTTGTTCTGTATTATTATTTTCTAATTCCGGAATGTCAATAAATGAGAGTTGTTGAATACAATGTTCTGACGAAACCATTTTAATGGCGCCAATTGGGCTGTGATAAATGTGAACAAAACTATTTTGCATTAACCAATGGGTTGGCCGTTATCTACGGCATGTGTTGGGGTGAGTAATACTACTTGGTGTTGTAAATCATATACGCCTAACACCAAACATTCGCTCATAAAGTTAGCGATTTGTTTTGGAGGAAAATTAACTACAGCAATAATTTGCAGACCAATTAATTGATCCGTAGTATAATGAGCTGTAATTTGAGCAGATGATTTTTTAATTCCAAGGTTACCAAAATCAATGTGAAGTTGATAGGCTGGTTTTTTAGCGTTGGGGAATACTTCAGCACGAATGATAGTGCCACATCTAATATCCACCTTAGTAAAATCGTCCCATTGTATCATTGTTCATTTTTTGGGAATGCATGAATTCTAGTTAATCCAATAAATCAGCTAAGTCGTTTAAATCCTTTTGTTTGTATTGCAATGTGGGACTTTGAAAACATTTTGAAAATTCAATCAATAGCTTTTTTATAATTCTAATATTGGATAATTTTTTATAATACCTATTTTGCGGTTCTATATTTGACCTTAAAAAATATTGGTCCAAATCTTTTTGTGAAAAAGCATGACCAGTGGTTCCTTCCACATAGAATTGTATATATTCTTGCGGATTAGGATAAACCTCTGTGTCATCCCAGTCTGAGGAGTAAAATGCAATGATACATTGTTTAGGGATGTTGATGAATTCAGCGTCAATTTCTAATTGCGCACAAAGCTCAGCATACAAAATGGTGTTTGCAAACGCGTTTCCTTTTTTTGCTTGCAAAGGGCCAGACATTAAAAATTCATCCGGCTTGTCATAATTAATTTCAACCCCTTTAATTTGATAATAATTATACAAAATATTTTTGATCACATTGGCTTGCTCGAGTGGCGTCAAATAATTATTTAACTCCAGCCATATGTTTCTTCTAATTTTTTCTAATTGATGCCTTAAAGTATCTGTAGCTAATTCGGGATATTGAAATTTGGTGACAAGCAAAGCGCCTTCTAATAATGAAGGTGCAGGTTTTGATTTCCACTGCGTAAATGCTTCTTTTAAATCATGTAGGCGCAATTTGTAAATCATCTTCTCAATACGCTCTAAAGTAGTTTCATCCAATGTGTTTTCCCAAAGATTTTCTAAATCAGGAATGATCGGTGATCCATAGTCTAATAATCTGTCTGAAATTGTATTAAACACTTCCTCATCAGGGTCGTCAATCAGTTGGAATAAGGCAGTAATTTCGGATGCGTTTGGCATATTTTGCAAATACTTAGTTTTTCAATATTCAAATTGACGTAAAATATGGGGAATTGTTCATTTTAGTTATCCCAATAGTGTGGATATATTTAACAATAATTTACATAATAAATAGAATTATTATTCGTTCGTGTAATTATTCGCTATTTAGGGGGTATGTTATTATTAATTGCCCTTTCTTTGCATATATACTAATTAATATGTCAAACGAAACAATTGCAACCCCAAAATTTCCTGTAATGGCAAAGTCATTACATGCCGAATTAAAGCGTCGCGTTAATTTATATTTAGAGGAACATTCAGTTACAGCAACCGGTAATTACAAATTATTTTCAAAAGCTATTATTCTGTTAAGTTTATTTGTTGTCACTTATATACATTTGGTATTTTTTACACCACCCACTTTTTACGCAATATTGGAGTGTATTCTATTTGGTGGGCTAATTGCAGCCATTGGATTTAATGTGATGCATGATGGTAGCCATGGTAGTTTTAGTAAGTACAACTGGTTAAATAAATTAGCATCTTCTTCTATCAGTGTATTAGGAGCGAGTAGGTTTATGTGGGCGTCGAAACATGTAACGATACACCACACTTTTACCAATATTGAAGGGGTGGATGATGATATTGAAGTGGGCGCGCTCATGCGCATGGCGCCTACGCAGAAGCATTATATTTTACATCGTTTTCAACATATCTATTTTTGGGTGTTATATATGCTATTGTATATTTTTTGGATATTTTACACCGATTATAAAAAATATTTTTCGAGAAAAATTGGATCTGTGCCATTGAAAAAAATGACAATTGCAGAACACCTCGAATTTTGGATAGTTAAACTTTACCATGCTGCTGTATTTATTATAATACCTGTTTATATGTTGGGATGGGTGAGTTGGTTAGTTGGATTTTTTGTGACTGGATGTTTTGCTGGCTTTATTTTAAGTATTGTATTTCAATTGGCGCATACGGTTACAGAAACTGAATTCCCAGTTGCTTTGCAACCTGAAAATGTAATGCCGGATGAATTTGCAGCACATCAAATTATGACGACGGCTAATTTTGCTACAAAAAATAAAATTGTAAGCTGGTTGGTAGGTGGTTTAAATTTTCAAATTGAACATCATTTGTTTCCGAAAATATCACATGTACATTATCCAGCAATTTCAAAAATTGTTAAAAAAACATGTGCTGATTTCAAATTACAATACAATGAATACCCAACCGTATTGAGCGCCATTCGTGCACATGTATTACATCTTAAATCACTAAGCAAGCCTAGCTTCGCTTAATCGCATATTACGCAGTTATTGTGTAAACAAAAAGGACGCCGATTTTTCGGCGTCCTTTTTGTTGGTATTATATTTTAGCGAAATGAATCAGCAGCCCATTTGCTTAAGATGCTTTCTTTCTTCTTGCCACCTTACGCGGTGGATTCGCTTTTAATTCAGCAATAATCGCATTCACTTCTTCAATGGTTAGTGTTTCCACTTTTTCTTGTTGTTCCTTATTTAACTTATAGTTTCTTAATCCTTGTTTGATATAAGGTCCGTAAGGGCCACGTAATAATTGAATTTTTTCTTTTTCAAATATTTTTATGGTGCGTTCATCCTTGGCTTTGCGCTTTTCTGCAATCATAGGGGTTAATTCCTCTAGGGTAACGGTATAGGGGTCCATTTCCTTGTTAAGCGAGTAAAACTTCTTAGCATGGGCCGCATAAGGGCCAAATCGGCCAATATTGACTGAAACATCCTCCTCCTCAAATTGTCCCAATGTCCGAGGTAGTTTAAATAATTCTAATGCCTCCTCAAAACTGATGGTTTCAATGCTTTGAGATGCCTTTAATTTGGCAAATCTTGGTTTTTCTTCTTCGTCCTGATGTCCGATTTGAACCATTGGGCCATAACGTCCCATTCTAGTGATCAATTTTTTGCCACTTACTGGGTCAAATCCTAATTCTCTTTCCCCTTTGGCTCTTTCCGCGTTCTCTAAGGTATGTTCAATAGTAGTGTGGAAGGGTTCATAAAAAGAAGCAAGCATATCACTCCATAAAAGTTTGCCTGCAGCAATTTCATCAAATTCACCTTCAATTTTAGCGGTGAAATTAAAATCCATCACTTTTGAAAAGTGTAGTTTTAAAAAGTCAGTCACCACCAAGCCTAAATCAGTAGGGGATAATTTATTTTTTTCAGCACCCGTAATTTCTGACGAAGTCACGGTAGTTATTTCATCCTTATTATTTAAAGAAAGAATTTGAAAGTTTCTTTTAATACCTTCTTTTTCTCTTTTTTCAACATAATTGCGCTTCATGATGGTTGAAATAGTAGGGGCGTAGGTAGATGGACGACCAATACCTAATTCTTCTAATTTTTTAACCAATGAAGCTTCTGTATATCTCGCACTAGGTCTGCTGAAACGTTCTAAACCTGTCATTTCAATAAAGTCAAGTACTTGACCAACTGCTAATGGTGGTAATAAACTTTCTTCCCCTTCCGCAGCAGTAGCATCCTCGTCCTCGTCATCATTACTCTCTAAATATACTTTCAAGAAACCATCAAATTTCATCACTTCACCAGATGCAGATAATGTTTCTTTATTGGTTGATACTTCTATTTTTGCTACTGTTTTTTCGAACTGCGCATCACTCATTTGTGAAGCAATGGTGCGCTTCCAAATTAATTCATATAATCTATTTAAGTCAGCATCGTCAACTTTACTTTCATTCATGTAGGTAGGTCGAATTGCTTCGTGCGCTTCCTGTGCGTTTTCGTTTTTATTTTTAAAATTACGAGGTTGGTAATATTTTGCACCAAAGCTTGAATTAATTTCCGCTTTAATGGCATCCACTGCAGTTTCACTCAAACTAATACTATCAGTTCTCATGTAAGTGATTTTACCACTTTCGTATAATTTTTGCGCTAGTAACATAGTCTTACTTACGCTATATCCTAATTTTCTTGATGCTTCTTGTTGTAAGGTTGATGTAGTGAAAGGCGCTGACGGCGTACGTTTCCCGTCTTTTACATTAATATCTTTTACCGTATATTTTGCGCCCTTACATTCATTTAAAAACTTTTCAGCAGCCGATCCGGTGGCTAATTTTTGTGGCCCTTCTGCTTTGAACTTTACTTTTTTCTTATTGATATCTGGTGCAGTAAATAGTGCAGATATCTTAAAAACACTTTCTGGTAAAAATTGGTTGATTTCTCTTTCGCGTTCTGCAATTAATCTTACAGCAACACTTTGCACACGACCGGCACTTAAACTTTTTTGCATCCCAATTTTACGCCAAAGCACGGGGCTTAATTCAAATCCAACAATTCTATCTAAAATACGGCGTGCTTGTTGTGCATCCACTAAATCCATATTAATGAACCTAGGATTATCGACCGCTTTTTTTATTGCTGGTGCAGTAATCTCATGAAAAACGATACGCTTTGTTTTTTTAGGATCTAAACCAAGCACTTCCGCTAAATGCCAACTGATACTTTCTCCTTCACGGTCCTCATCCGATGCTAACCAAACTTCCTTGGCTTTCTTTGCCATGGATTTTAAATCTTTCACCACTTTTTCCTTGTCCGTGGGTACCGAGTATCTTGGTGCAAATTTATTTTTAAGGTCAATTCCCATCTCGCTTTTCTCTAAATCTCGGATATGACCATAGCAACTCCTTACTTCAAAATCTTCTCCCAAAATTTTCTCAATGGTCTTTGCCTTTGCAGGGGACTCCACGATTAATAGGTTCTTTGCCATACGCTCTTTGGGTGTTTATAAATTGAAAATCAACTATTTATGTTTAATGAAATTTGCAATGTTTGCTAATCCCATATTCTTTTCTCGCGATGCAATATTAGAGCTTTCACCGAAAAAATAAAAATTACCTAGTCTTCTGGGGCTAAAAAAGCCATTATTTTATCAATGACCGCTTGCGTTTTATATACTTTATTATGACCTAATCCATTGGTTATCAAGAAATTAATATTTTTTGGTGCTTTTTCTTGAAAATTTATTAAATCTTTATATGGGCAAACCTTATCCTCGGCATCGTGCACCCAAAGGACAGGTCCTGTGTAGTTTTCAATGGCCCGGTCAGCTTCAAAGTGGGTAATTGGATGTGTGGTTAAAGTCGCTGCGTAGGATAAAAATGCAGTTTTAATGATTTCACTGAACCGCATTAAATCAAAATAATTATTAAAAGAGGTGGTCGTCTTAGTTGCGGGTGCAATTAAGACAAATTTATGTTGTTCGGGATTTGGAATAGTTTCAGCGAACATAGCTAAAGCGATACCCCCTAAGGAATGACCTATAAAATGATCTACTGGCCCCGCCGTTTTTATTATTTGGTCAATGGCCTTTAAATAAAGTAATATATTAATGTATTTGCCTTGACTTAAGCCATGTCCTGGGGCGTCAAAAATCAAAACACGAAAGCCCCTTTTTAATAATGGCGCAACATATTGCTCAAATTTATATCCATAGCTAGCATAGCCGTGTGCAATAAGCACGGTTTTGTTGTTGCTCTTTTGCGAAGTCCATTCATATCCTTTTAA
Organism: uncultured Bacteroidota bacterium; assembly: GCA_903953815.1. Lineage (GTDB taxonomy): Bacteria > Bacteroidota > Bacteroidia > Chitinophagales > Chitinophagaceae > Sediminibacterium. Next base: position 9,498 of record CAJBLA010000269.1, read on the forward strand.
TTGAATACCATCTGCTAAGGTGACTGTTAATGGTTTGGCTTGGTGAAAAATGGCAGGTGCCTTTTTTTTCTTGTACTTAGGATAGGGGGTGCAAAATAATTCAAAGGCATTCTTGCCTGCAATTGCTGGTGAAACAAGGGCTAGGGTTTTGAATTTAGTCCTCAAATACTTTAAGTACATTCTTTCGGAAAACCCTGTTATGGCCATTATTTTTAAAAATTTGTGCAAAGATAGTATGGCAAAGCACAGTACACGCATTTTTTTTGTATTTCGCAAATGAAAATGGGACTTTGACAATAAGCATTGGTGGATTACCGCTATTTTTGCAAAAATCTATTGTGGACTTATGTATTCATTAAAAATCAATTTTGAAGAAAAAGGGTTAGCGCCTGTAACATTAACGAATATAGCGCCGGATGAAAGTTTGCTAGAAGTGCTATTAGAGGCAGGTATTGAACTGCATCATAATTGTGGGGGTGTATGTGCTTGTAGTACTTGTCATATATATATAAAGTCAGGGGCGGCTCATATTGCTGAACTATCTGATAAAGAGGAGGACTTTATTGATCGTGCTGTTAATCCACGTATTGAGTCAAGGTTAGGTTGCCAATGTATTTTAGCCAAGGGAGGTATTGGGGAATTAGAAATTACCGTACCTGATCAAACACAATTTTTAGGAGAGTAGCATCATACAAATTGTAACCTCATTCCATTAATCACGGATTTTTAATTTTGAAATAATTTTTAGAATAGTACAAATAAATAGACCAAAGTAAAAGCAAATAATATGAGTCAGTTTGAACCCCCAATTTTTTGGAATGATCACGAAGACATCGCCCAAAAATTATATGAGAAGTTTGGTGATGATTTTACTGAAGCAAAAATTTATCGTGTTCGCTTTACTGACCTACTTGATTGGGTGCTAGGCTTACCTCATTTTGAAGGTACAAGGGAGCAGTCTACCGAGGGCCATTTGGAAATGATCCAAAGTGCCTGGGTGTATGAGTGGAGGGATAATCAAAAATAGGCTTACATTTGATAACAAAAAGTATTCGCCTTGTTAGCTAGTTTTAAAAAAATAGTTTGTTTTGTGTTTGATGTTGATGGTGTATTGACCAACGGCAATTTACTCATTATGCCTAATGGAGTCATGGCCAGAACCATGAATATTAAAGATGGTTATGCTTTACAATTGGCAGTAAAAAAGGGGTATCAAGTTTGGATCATTTCTGGGGGTAATTCAGAAGATGTAAAAAACAGATTAGCCCTATTAGGTATTAGTGAAGTTCATATGAAAGTGTCCAATAAAAAGCAGCTTTTAGCATCCTTAGCCGCTGAACACCATATTTCATTAGAGACTATATTATATATGGGGGATGATATGCCAGATTACGAAGCCATGCAATTGGCTGGCATTGCAGCTTGTCCTAGTGATGCAGCAATGGATATAAAATCGATTGCGCAATACAAGGCTTTGACTAAGGGTGGAGAGGGTTGTGCGCGAGAGGTAATCGAAAAGGTATTAAAGCTCAATGATCATTGGGATATAGATGATCATATTATGGCCAAATAAATAAATTCAATTGAAATTACTTGTATCATTTTTAAGGCTGATTAGATGGCCTAATTTATTTTTTATAATATTGTCACAATGTTTGTTTCAGTATTGTATTTATAATCCCTTATACGATATTAATAGTAGTGATACACCGGTTTCCTTTTTATTAATTATGTTAGCGTCTGTTTTTATTGCTGCAGCAGGGTATGCGATAAATGATTATTTTGATGTTAACATTGATCAGGTGAATAAACCCAATAAGGTGGTTGTGAGTAATATTATTAGTAGAAGATGGGTTATTTTTTGGCATTTCTTTTTTAGTTTATCTGGAATTTATTTAACACTAATTGCATTTTCATTTCAACAGTATTGGCATATACATTTAGCCAACTTACTTTCTATCTTATTGTTGTGGTTTTATTCAACCAATATCAAAAAAAAGTTATTAATTGGTAATGTGCTGATTGCAATTTTAACAGCCTGGGTAATAGGGGTAGTGTATTTTTCTAAGTTCACGATGACTGAATTAATCAATGCACGCAATGCAACTCCAACTGATATGCGATTATTCAAATTAATGGTTTTGTATGCAGCTTTTGCATTTGTATTAACCATCATTAGAGAAGCCCTGAAAGATATTGAGGATATGGAAGGGGATGCAAAATTTGGATGCAGAACCTTACCTATCGTTTGGGGATTGAAGGCAACCAAAGTTTATTTGGCGGTATGGTTGGTGGTGGTGATTGCAGTATTAACGATCATTCAGCTTTATGTAGTTCCATTTGGTTGGTGGTTAAGTATTATTTATTGTATCGTCTTTATTATTTCGCCTTTGGTGTTGGTGTTGTACAAGCTAAATAAATCATTCACCAGTAAGGAGTTTAATTTACTTAGTAACTGGGTTAAATTAGCCATGTTAGCAGGAGTGCTATCGATGGTGTTTTTTTATTTTTTATATTAAGGGCCTTCTATACAAAATTGAATTTACACAATGCAACCATTGATATTAGCTTCCCAATCGCCACGTCGACAAATGCTCTTAACCTGGGCGGATGTTCCATTTGAAGTAATTGTTTCTGATTCAGATGAAACCTACCCGGCTTCATTGGATTTAAATGAAGTGCCCGTATATATTGCAAAGAATAAGGCACAGGCGGTACATAAAAAAATAATACTTTCCTTTCCGCAACATATGAATAAGAACATAGTTGCAGCGGATACTATTGTAGTATTAGAAGGCAATGTTTTAGGTAAGCCTGCCAATAAGGCCGAAGCTATTGCTTCCTTAACTGCACTATCCGGAAAAACACATCGGGTAATTACAGGGGTTGTTTTACGCTACCAAGGCAAGGAATATTCTTTCAGTGAAACCACCTTGGTTACATTTAATACATTGACATTAGCGCAAATTGAATACTATGTTGAAAATTACAAACCTTATGATAAAGCAGGTGGTTATGCGATTCAGGAATGGATTGGGGTCGTAGGAATACAAAGTATTGAAGGCGATTTTTATAATGTTATGGGTTTGCCTGTGAGTAAACTATTGCAAAAAATAAAGCAACTAGAAGTAAACTAGTTGCTTTAAATATTTTCATCATTATTGATTGTCTAAATTTCAATTTATATTTTAGTCCTATTGCCAGTTAAATGCAATGTCTAAAACAACATCCGGGTGTAAGCTTCTTTCTACAGGACAGGTGCGCGCAACGCGCTCTAAAATTTCTTTTGTTTTTTCATCTACATTTAATCCAGCAGGCATCGTGACATGCGCAATAATTTTTCCAATTCGTCGTGGGTCTGATACCATTACTTTAGTTACTTCCACTTTGGCGCCATCAAGTACAATATTCATGGTTTCGGCTTTAATCCCCATGGTGGTAATCATACAAGCACCTAAACCTGTTGCAATTAAGTCGGTGGGTGAGAATCTTTCCCCCTTCCCTTTATTGTCTGTAGGCGCGTCGGTTTCAATGGCAGATCCACTTTGTAAATGAAGGCAGGTGGTTCTTAAATTTGATTCGTATGTAACTGTTGCTGTCATAGGTAGGTGTAAATTTTTTGTAATTCGTTGAAATGATTTTTAAACTATATCGCGCTGGTTCTAGAAGGGGCAATATTTTGTTTGCCTGTGTTTAATCGAATGGTAACCACTAATGAAAGCATAAAGTACAGGACCAGAATTAAGTTAAGTTGTGCAATATGTTTACTAGCACCAAACCAATCACCCATAAAATAAATAATACCTAATCCAAAAGCGGTTTTCATTATTTCCCAAACAAATGCATATTTACTGCCATCCATTAAATCGGTTAATGCATACACATACACAAATATAAATGCACCATATATAAACATATTTGGGAAGCCAATATTTGCAATATTCCCTAACATAAATGCGACACCAATAAAAATAATAATTAGTTGCATCCAAATCCATGTTGCAAAAACGGGGTTTTGACTAGTGGTGTATTTGTCAAAATTATAGACATCATCAATTTTGAAAACAGGATTTTTTTCTGCAACATCCGCAGGGCGCCAGCCAGTGGGCTTTGACCAAACCCTCAATTTATCAACAAAGCTATTTGCACGCCATGCATCAGTGATCAATAACCACATATGTATAAAATTAATCCGAATGGGATTCCATGTTCTCATTGGGCGTGTAATGCCATACACTGGTGGAATATCAGCACGCTCTTCCATAAATGTGCCAAACAATTTATCCCAAATGATAAATATTTGGGCTAAATTTTTATCAAGATATTCTTTATTAAATGCATGATGTACTCGGTGATGAGAAGGCGTGACGATTATTTTTTCTAAAAATCCCATACGATTAATATATCGGGTATGATACCAAAATTGCGCAAAAAATTGAATGGGAGTAACCGTTGCAACCACCAGTGGTGAAATACCCAATAAGGCTGCTGGAATCATGAAGATGGAAAATATTTTCACAAAGGATGAAATAGGTTGGCGAACAGCACAGGCTAAATCGAATTCTTCACTACTATGATGTACAATATGGCTATTCCAAAAAAAGTTATTTGCATGATCAATGCGGTGCACCCAATAATGAGAAAAGTCGAGCGCTACAAATGCGATTACATAAGTCAACCAAGTTGTTGTAATATGGGTTAAAGCAATTTTTTCCTCAATCCAGCTATAACTTATGATAGTAATACTTAAGCCTAAAACATTTTTTGTGACCATTGTAATCGCCGAGGTAAGACTACTTACGGTGTCCATATTGTTTACCTTTTCTTTTTTTATATACCAGCCATATAATTTCTCTAGCAATATAAAAGTGAAAAATATCGGCATCGCAAAAAGTAAAATTTTTCCATATTTTTCCATAAATCTGCAATTTTTAAAATTAAGTAAACGCGTCCTATTTAATGGATATGAAGATAGCCATTAAATTTTATGATTTTGGACTGCGTTTTATATTTTATAATTTTAAATATAGCGGATAAAAAATATGGGTTATTAATGACAAGTCTTGTATTTTTGTGGCTGATTATAGCGCAACGAATTATGCAAGAATTACCCATTGTAAATGTGGAGATGGAAACAAGAATAAAAAAACCAGATTGGTTAAGGGTGAAGCTGCCTATTGGGGAAAGCTATAAACATGTGCGCGGATTGGTCGATAAGCACAAACTTCATACTATTTGTGAAAGTGGCAATTGTCCGAACATGGGGGAGTGCTGGGGCGAGGGTACGGCTACCTTTATGATATTAGGCAATATATGTACCAGAAGCTGCCAGTTTTGTGCGGTGGCTACTGGACGTCCTAAACCTGTGGAATGGGATGAGCCACAACGCGTAGCAGAAGCCATTTTATTAATGAAAGTAAAGCATGCAGTTTTAACCAGTGTAGATAGAGATGAATTACCTGATGGCGGCTCCATCATTTGGTTTAATACTATCAAGGCTATTAAAACCTTATCCCCTGAGACTACTTTGGAAACTTTAATCCCAGATTTTAGAGGCATCCCAGATCAAATACAAAGAATTATTGATGCTGCACCTGAAGTGGTAAGTCATAATATGGAAACGGTGGAAAGAAATACCCAAAAAGTGCGGGTGCAAGCAAAATATAGAAGAAGCTTAAAAGTATTAGAAACTTTGAAGTTAGGTGGCATGCGTACAAAAACAGGGATGATGTTAGGTATTGGCGAAGAGAAAGCGGAAGTCATACAAACGATGAAGGATTTGGTTGGGGTAGGTTGTGATGTACTTACTTTGGGGCAATATTTACAACCCACCAAAAAACATTTACCTGTGCAGCGTTTTGTACATCCCGATGAATTTGCCGAGTTAAGACAAATAGGGTACGAACTTGGATTTGATTATGTTGAAAGTGGACCTCTTGTGCGTTCATCCTACCATAGTGAAAAACATGTCATTCAAGGTTGGGGTAAATCAAAATGGATGGAGGAGCAAGCTTTATTAAAATAGGTTGCAATATTGATGCTTTTAATTATTTAGTCGGTGTAACCTTCAGCTACTTAAAATTATATTCGGAAACTCATAAAATAAAAATATCCCCCCGATTAATCGGGGGGATATTTTTTATAGATGGGGTAGTAAAACTAATTTTTGTAAATAAAACTATAGTTCCCACATTAAAGCACTCGCACCTAAAATGGCTGCGTCAGATTCTTTTAAATGGCTTATTAGGATTTTTACTTTGTTCTGGAATATCTCAATCACATTAGCTTCTAAATGCTCACGGGTTGGTTTTAAAATTAAATCACCTGCTTTTGTTAAGCCGCCAAATAATATAATTGCTTCAGGGCTTGAAAACATCACAAAATTGGCCAATGCCATACCTAACACTTTTCCAGTAAATGCAAAAACTTCTTTAGCAACTTCATCCCCTTTGGTGGCTGCTTCAAATACTGCTTTTGAATTTAATTCGCCCTTTGGTATATCACGCAATAAGCTTGGACGATCTGTATTTTCAAGTATTTCAATAGCAGATTGTGCAACACCTGTAGCAGAGGCATAACTTTCCAAGGAACCTCTTTTGCCAGTACCTGGATGTAATCGGCCATCAGGAATAATGGTCGTATGACCTAATTCACCAGCAAAGCCATCATGTCCATAGATGAGCTGTCCATTAGCAACAATGCCACTTCCTACGCCTGTGCCTAATGTGATCATGATAAAATCTTTCATGCCTTGCGCAGCGCCATACATCATTTCGCCAACGGCAGCAGCATTTGCATCATTGGTCAATCGCACTGGAATTTTAAATTTATCCTGTAACATACGTGCCAAAGGAATAATTCCTTTCCAAGGTAGGTTAGGTGCGTATTCAATATTACCGGTATAAACATTTCCGTTAGGAGCGCCTACACCAATACCTTTAATGCGACCAACGCCACCCACTTTTTCAATAAGTACACTTAATTCTTGATGCAACTCATCAATAAAAGTATGTACCTGTTCGTGTTTTTTTGTTGATATCTCACTTGCAAATAAAACATTGCCTACATTATCAACGATACCAAATTTGGTACCTGTCCCTCCAATATCAACTCCAACTACAAAAGCGTCCATTGTATAATTTTATAATATTCAATTAATGTCCTCCACTTACTTGTGCATCAAAATCAAGTCCTTGTTTCTTTAAAACGCTCTTTAATTTTAAGGCAAGTAATGCTAAAATTGCAAAACATACTGCTGCTAAAATATAAGATTGGTGCATTCCAACACTTGGATTATCTCCCAATACGCCTTGTAATGGTGGGATAATTGCACCACCTAAGATCATCATAATTAAAAAGGCAGATCCTTGACTTGTATACTTTCCTAATCCTCCAACACCTAATGAAAAAATACAAGGCCACATTACAGAACATGCCAAACCACCTGCCATGAAAGCATACACTGAAGTAATGCCATTCGTAAATACACCTACAAGCATGGCTGCTGTTGCAAATATAGATACGGCAAATAAGGTTTTAACAGGTTTTTCCTGGCCATAAAAGAAAGTAGCGATTGCAATTGCAATAAATATAGCATAGCCATATAAATCAGAAATATCGTTGCCATAAATTTTGCTTACGCCCAAAACAACTGCAAAAGCAATAAATGGAACAACAATCATCATTACCTTTTTTATAGTGCCTTTCAAGTTAAATACACTCACGGCACCTGTCCAACGACCAATCATTAAACTACCCCAATACAAAGAAATGTATTTTGAAATTTCACTTTCATCTAATCCTAATTCAGTGATGTAACCTGGATTCTTTAATAATGCACCAAAGTTATTATCTATGGTTACTTCAACACCCACGTAAATAAATATCGCCAACATACCATAAATAAGTTGTTGGTATTTCATAGCGCCCCAACCAGCATCATTTTTAATGGCACTTTTATTTGAGTAAAATAATACAACCACAACGGAAACAAGTGTCATGATTAATAAGTTCAACTTTGGCACTTCTGTAAATTGACCCACAACAATGATGGCACCAATTAATAATGTCATTATTAATAAAGAACCTGCTGCTTTGTTGGCAGTTTCAAACTTCTCATCATTTTTTCCATCAGGTAATTTTTTAGATAAACTAAAAAATATGGCTACCGCAGCAAAGACACCTGCTACAATTAAGTAAAGCAAATTGATATTCGTAACAGTCACAACGCTGTTTTTTGCAGATGGGCTGCCAAACAAGAAAAAGCTTACAATTAATGGCCCAATGGTTGTTCCAATACTATTTAAACTACCCCCTAAATTTAATCGGTGTGAACCAGTAGCAGGGTCGCCTAATAATATTGCAAACGGCTGTGCCGCTGTTTGTTGTAATGAAAAGCCCAATGCCACCACAAAAAATGCAGCTAAAATTGCTGGGAATGAATTTGCGTTGGCTGCAGGTATAATGAGTAAAGCCCCAACGACTGAAATCCACAAACCGTAGATAATACCTTTTTTATACCCAATTTTATTTAAAATGTCATACCCAATGAGGTTGGAGCATAAAAATAAAATTAAAGATCCAATAAAGTAAGCACCATAAAATGCAGAACCAATCAATTGAGACTCAAATTGACTTAAGTTGAAATGGGTTTTAGCAAACGGGATAAAAATACTATTGGAGGCTGCAATAAATCCCCAAAAGAAGAAAACAAGTACTAGGGTACTTAATGCACCAGTGTTGGTTGGTTGTTTGGTTTGGCTCATAAAATTCGTTAGTTTAATCGGTTATCGTTTTTCGATTGTGTAAAATACTTAAAATAATAATTAAATGTTCATTTTGGGTCAAATCAATCATTAAATATTTTATTGATATTCAATGATATTTTTAGTAAATTTAAAATTAAATGAACTTTCATAAATGATAGTTTTACATGTAAGCGCAGAGTGTTATCCAATGGCAAAGGCAGGTGGATTGGGAGATGTAGTAGGAGCCTTGCCTAAGTATCAAAAAAAAATGGGCGATGACTCCATGGTTGTCATGCCTATGTATGATACCCCTTTTTTAAAAAGTAATTCTTGGGACACCATATTTAAAGGGAAAATGAATTTAGGTGATTGGCATTTTGATTACACTATAATAAAGGAGCAAACAGGCAAATTAGGGTATTCCTTGTTTTTGGTAGATATTAATGGCGTTTTAGATCGACCTAAGATTTATGGCTACGAGGATGATATTAGTCGTTTTTTAGCATTTCAAGTTTCTGTTTTAAATTGGTTATCACATTGGACGGTTTTACCCGATGTGTTGCATTGTCATGATCATCAAGCAGGACTGCTGCCTTTCATGTTGCGTCATTGTAATGATTACCAAAAACTAAAATCAATAAAAACGGTACTTACTATACACAATGCACAATACCATGGTGCGATGGGTTGGGAGAAAAGTAGTTTACTTCCAACCTGGGACTCTTGGAAACAAGGATTATTGGAATGGGATGGGCATATAAATTCATTAGCCACTGGGATTAAATGTGCAGATAAAGTAACCACCGTAAGTGAAACTTATATGGCACAATTAAAATACCAATCCGCAGGGTTGGAATCATTATTTGAAAACGAACAAGCCAAATGTTTGGGTATTTTAAACGGAATTGATACTGAATTATGGGATCCTTCAACTGATCCAATGGTACACTATCCTTACAATAAGGAAACCGTATTGTCAGGAAAACAAAAAAACAAAGTAGCACTTTGTGCAAAATATAATCTAGATATTAATAAACCTTTAATTGTGTTTATAGGAAGGTTGGTGGGTGAAAAAGCTGCGGATGTTTTACCCGGGGCCATTCAACATGCATTGGATAAAACAAATGGAGGCGCTAATTTTTTTGTTATTGGTGCAGGGGATACGGCTGTTGAATCAGCATTGAGTTATTTAAAACAATTATATCCTGAAAACTATAATTGCTGGATAGGGTATGATGAAGCTAGTGGTCATGACGCTTATGCAAGCGCTGATTTTTTATTAATGCCCAGTCGGGTGGAGCCTTGTGGTTTAAATCAAATGTATGCGATGCGTTATGGTACTATACCAATGGTAAGAGATACTGGGGGATTGCATGATACGGTTATTGATATGGGCGATCCAGCAGGTTTTGGAATTAAATTTTTACATGCAGATGAAAATGATATTGTTCATTCAGTAGAAAGAGCTATTGAATTATATAAGGATAAAGCAAAAATGACTAAATTGATACAGCAATGTATGGAAATAGATCATAGTTGGGAGTCGGTAGTACTTGCATATAAAAAGATGTATACATCTTGATAAGTTCAATTTTTAAATTATAAACTATTCGTTATGGCTGTATTTGCAAAACAAACTGTTGCTATTATTTTAGGAGGTGGCGCAGGTTCAAGGTTATATCCATTAACTGCAAGTAGATCAAAGCCAGCCGTGCCCATTGCAGGGAAATACCGTTTGGTAGATATTCCCATAAGTAATTGCATTAACAGTAATTTGAATCGAATTTTTGTATTAACACAATTTAATTCTGCTTCCTTAAATCAGCATATTAAAAACACCTATCATTTTAGTGCGTTTAGTTCAGGCTTTGTAGATATTTTAGCCGCCGAACAAACCCCAGACAATCCTGGATGGTTTCAAGGCACTGCAGATGCAGTAAGACAATCCTTGCGACACTTAGCAAAAATGGATTTTGAATATGTATTAATATTAAGTGGGGATCAGTTATATCAAATGGATTTTAGTGAAATGATTGAAACGCATAAAAATAGTGGTGCCGCATTAACCATTGCAACAATTCCTGTGACGGAAAGAGAAGCGCCAGAGTTTGGGATATTAAAATCAAATCAAGCGCAAGTGATTACCTCCTTTGTTGAAAAACCAAAAAAAGAAATTTTATCCGAATGGATAAGTGATACTGGTGCGTTGATGCAATCACAGGGCAGAAATTATTTGGCCTCCATGGGCATTTATGTATTTAATAAAGAAATTTTATATGAATTTTTAAATCAGGTACATCCCAATGCCACTGATTTTGGTAAGGAGATTATTCCAGATTCTATCTCCAATTATAAAGTGTTAAGTTATCAGCATGAAGGGTATTGGACGGATATCGGAAATATTTATTCTTTCTTTGAAGCTAATATTTCATTGACCGACGAAGTACCACAGTTTAATTTATTCGATAGTGCGCAAACCGTATATACAAGATCAAGAATGTTACCTCCGGCAAAAATTAGTGGTACGCAAATTCAAAATGCAATTGTTGCTGAAGGCTCTATTATACATGCAGCATCCATCACCAAGTCGGTGATTGGAATTCGCTCCAGAATTGGGAAGGATACGGTCATTAAAAATTCCTACATCATGGGGTGTGACTATTATGAAACCATCCCACAAATCAATCAAAAAACTGAAAAAGGGCAACCCGTTTTAGGTATTGGGGATCGATGTGTGATTGAAGATGCCATCGTTGATAAAAATTGTTCTATTGGTAACGATGTACAAATTAAAGGTGGGCCACATCTTGAGAAAATTGACCACCCTTTATATACCGTGAAGGACGGCATTGTCGTAATCAAAAAGGGGGCAGTTATCCCCAATGGGTTCGTCATATAAAATTTGGGGCTTTTCAATCATTATTTTTTGTATTTTGTAGTGTAAATTTTACACTTTAAACGATTCGCTATGCCTCCAACTAACTTATTGCCGAAGCCCAAAATGTCGGTTTTGCAAATCATTTTTATGAGTTTTGGATTTTTAGGAATCCAATTTGGGTTTGCATTACAAAACGGGAACACTTCCAGAATTTTAAGGTCATTTGGCGCTGATGTTGAACAGTTGCCCATGTTTTGGATTGTTGCGCCATTGGTAGGCATGATTGTACAACCTATTATTGGTCATTATAGTGACCGAACTTGGAATAAGTTGGGAAGAAGAAAACCCTATTTTTTAGTCGGTGCAATTTTATCTTCCATTGCCTTAGTAGTATTACCTAACTCAGGTTTACTTACTTCCGTATTACCAGTGTTATGGATGGGTGCAGGAATGGTGATGATTATGGATGCCTCATTTAATGTTTCTATGGAGCCATTTAGGGCATTGGTGGCGGATAATTTACCTGAAAGCCAACGTACATCTGGTTTTGCAATACAAACATTTTTAATTGGGATAGGTGCTGTTGTAGGTTCGGCATTACCTTCCTTGTTAGCACAAATGGGTTTTTCACAAGAAGCTGGGCCGTCAGGTGTGGCTGATAATATTCGGTATTCATTTTATATTGGTGCCGTTGTTTTTATGGCAGCAATCTTAGTGACTGTATTTTTTTCCAAAGAATATCCACCTGAGCAATATGCACAATATCATGGGCAAGCGGATACGGATGTTAAAGAGAAAAGCAGTTTGTGGGATATTTTTAAAGATTTTAAAAATATGCCGCGCACAATGAAGCAATTAGGATTGGTTCAATTTTTTTCTTGGTTTGCACTATTTAGTATGTGGGTTTTTACGACGGATGCAGTGGCTACGCATGTATATGGGTTGACTGGGGATTATTCAAAATCAATCGAATATAATACGGCAGGCAATGTAGTTAGCTCCGCATTTGGGGTTTATAATTTAGTTGCCGCTGTTTATGCACTTTGCTTGCCTTTGCTAGCTAAATTTTTAGGACGTAAAGGAACGCATGCATTTTCATTATTGGCAGGGGGGCTTGGTTTGTTGTCCATTTATTTTATCAAAGATCCTGCTCTGTTAACCTATTCCATGATTGGTGTAGGATTAGCGTGGGCAAGTATTTTAGCAATGCCTTATGTGATATTATCTGGATCAATTCCTGCAGGTAAATTAGGTATTTACATGGGTATATTTAATTTCTTTATCACTTTACCTCAAATCGTGAATGGGATATTCGGTGGCTTTATTGTAAAACATTTTTACAATGGACAGTCGATATATGCAATCGTCCTCGCTGGATTTTTATTGATTTGCGCTGCAGTAAGTGTGTTGTTTGTATATGATGCAGGCGCTGATAAAAAATAAAATATCAGAATTAATAAATTATTATAATAAAAAAATGAGTATGAAAAATAAATTGTTATTATTTAGTAAGCTGTTTATGATGTGTTTTTTGATGGCTTCTACTTTTATTTCAAATGCAGCTGGTTTTAAAGGCGCCCAAGTAAAAAATGTTGTTGCTGCTGCTGGAATTACGGCATATCCAAGCAACTGGTTTGTGCAAATGAAATGGAATAAGGTGCAAGTGCTTTTACGAAGTACGGATATTAATTTAGCTAAAGCCAAAGTAACCATTAATTATCCCGGCGTTAAAGTAATTAAAGTAGTTCCTTTTTCAAATTCCCATTATATATTAGTAGATGTGGCTATTGATGCAAGCGCCAAAGCAGGTAATATACCCTTTGTTATTGCATCAGGAGCTGAAAAAATAAAAATAGATTGGGCTTTAAAAAATCGTAGACCAGGCAAGGGTACGCAATTTGCACAAGGGATCAATCAATCTGATTTTATTTATTTTTTAATGCCCGACCGATTTAGTAATGGCAATATTGCGAATGATCGTATTGCTGGCTTAAAGGATCAAACTTTAAATAGGGATTCGATTTATCATCGACATGGAGGTGATTTACAAGGCGTGCAAAATCATTTGGATTATATGCAAAAAATGGGGGTGACTACTTTGTGGATGACACCTGTTATTGAAAATGATATGCCCAATAGAACAGAGCATGGATATGCATTTACTGATCATTACACCATTGAAAAAAGATTTGGCGGCGAAGCAGCTTATTTGCAATTAAGTGATGCCTTGCATGCAAGAGGGATGAAACTAATTCAGGACGCGGTATACAACCATGTTGGCAGATTTCATTTTTTAGTACAGGATGCGCCTGAAAAAGATTGGTTACACCAATGGCCTGAGTTTACCCAAACCAATTATAAGGAGCAAACTATTTTTGATCCATATAAATCGATTAAGGATAGTAAAAAAATGGCAGATGGTTGGTTCACTACCGAGATGCCAGATATGAATCATCAAAATGAGTTTGTTGCTAATTTTTTAATTCAACACGCTTTATGGTCAGTAGAAACCTTTGGTATTGATGCATGGAGAATAGATACTTATATTTATAACGACATGGCATTTATGAATCGTTGTAATCAAGCGTTACTTGATGAGTATCCTAAACTTATGTCCTTTGGTGAGTGTTGGGTACATGGGGTAGCGAACCAGGCTTACTTCGTTGAAAACTATATGAATATTCCATTTAAGAGTAATTTGCAAGGTGCCGCTGATTTTCAAACTTTATTTTATGGCATTCAACCTGCATTAAATGAAAAATTTGGTTGGACGGAGGGGGTAAATAAATTATACAATACCTTAAGTCAAGATTTTTTATACAAAGATGCTACACGTAATGTGATCTTTTTAGATAACCATGACATGACACGTGCATTTTCTGGTTTTGGGGAAAGTATTCCAAAACTTAAAATGGCAATGGCTTGGTTATTGACTTGTCGCGGTATACCTCAGATGTATTATGGTACAGAAGTTTTAATGAAAGGCATCTCAAATCCAGATGGTTGGGTGCGATTGGATTTACCTGGTGGCTGGCAAGGGGATGCTAAAAGTGCATTTACAGAGCAAGGCTTAACGAGTGATGAAAAGGATATGCTGCATTATACGCAGTTATTAGGAAAGTATCGTCGATCATCTTCCGCAATTACAAAAGGGAAGTTGATGCAATATTTGCCAAATGATGGATTATATGTTTACTTTAGATATTCTAACGATCAAACTGTTATGTGTGTGATGAATACCTCCTCGGAAAATAAAGAAGTTAATTTTTCAAATTTCTTGGAAAGGACTGCTGGATATAAAGGAGGTAAGGACATTATTGGTGGAGCGAGTGTATCCAGTCAATTTAATGTTCCTGCACAAACATTCAAGTTGATTGAATTAACCAAATAAGCATGTCTAAATACGAAGACGTACATTTTGTAGATACCAAACAGCCCGTTTGGAATTATTCCCTTTTTTCAGAGACGGATGTACAAAATTTTCAAAATGGCACGCATTATTCTTTGTATGAATTATTTGGAAATAAGCAGGTTGAAGTAGCCAAAACAAAAGGAACTTATTTTAGTGTTTGGGCACCCAATGCAACAGCAGTTTTTGTAGTGGGTAATTTTAATGATTGGAATAACCAAGCACATCCGTTAAAAGTTAGATTAGATCATTCTGGTATTTGGGAAGGGTTTATTCCAAATGTTTTACAAGGCGAGGTATACAAATATCATATACATGGGTTTAACGATGTAAGATTGGATAAGGCAGATCCATTTGCACACTATGCGGAATTAAGGCCATTAACTGCTTCCATTACATGGCAAACAAATTATGATTGGAAGGATGCGACATGGATGGAGAAACGCAAATTGGCGAATCAAATTAATCAACCTTATTCCGTTTATGAAGTGCATTTGGCGAGTTGGATGCGACCCAATAAAAATGATGAACAATCGTATAATTCCTATGGCCAATTAATTTCATTATTGGTTCCATATGTGAAGGAAATGGGATTCACGCATGTGGAATTAATGCCGGTGATGGAACATCCTTTTGATGGCAGTTGGGGATACCAGGGCACTGGATTTTTTGCGCCTACTTCCAGGTTTGGCAATCCACAACAATTTGCTGCATTGGTGGAGGCCTTTCATGCAGAAAATATTGGGGTAATTTTAGATTGGGTGCCATCGCATTTTCCCTATGATGCACATGGTTTGTATATGTTTGATGGAGCGAATACCTATGAATATGCAGATATGCGAAAAGGGTTTCATCCGGATTGGAATTCTTATATTTTTAATTACAAAAGAGGAGAAGTAAAATCATTTTTAATAAGTAGTGCGCGATTTTGGTGTGATCAATTTCACATAGATGGCTTAAGGGTAGATGCGGTAAGCTCCATGTTACGTTTGGATTACAGTAGGGAAGAAGGCCAGTGGGATCCCAATGAATTTGGCGGAAATGGGAATATCGAAGCCATCGCATTTATTAAAGATTTAAATGAAACCTTGTATCGTGATTTTCCAGCTATTCAAAC
>CAJBLA010000270.1 GCA_903953815.1 uncultured Bacteroidota bacterium
AGTAGTTATGACTGGAACTGATCTCCCTGTTTTTTGTTTAACAATCTGTTTGGCGGTATAAGCAGCAGATGCGTGCGGTATAGCATAGTGTGCATGAATTAAATCCAAATCATGGTTTAATATTACATCCACCATCGTACTTGCCAATGCTAATTCATAAGGCGGGTAGTCGAATAATGGATAAGTAGGTACCCTAACTTCATGGTAAAATATATTGGTATGAAAGCCATTTAGGCGAACCGGCTGTTGGTAGGTAATAAAATGGATTTCATGGCCTTTTTCCGCTAGGGCTTTGCCAAGTTCGGTAGCTAAAACGCCACTACCGCCAAAAGTAGGATAACAAACAATTCCAATCTTCATTTAAGTGCTATTGTATCTGCAAATAACAACTTATAATGCAATAAAGTTTATTTATATTTAAGAATTATTTAAATGAAAAAAAATCGGGTATGCGTAAATTATTCCTTTTGATGTTTTGTTGGCCATTTTTGACCCAAGCTCAAGTAAATCAAGATAGTATTATAATAAAAAAAATGTCAGATGAAATCATGACCAATGGAAAGGCGTATGATTTATTAAGGCAGTTAACCAAACAAATTGGGGGTCGTTTGGCAGGTTCACCACAACAACAAAACGCGGCAATTTGGGGGAAGCGAAATATGGAATCATTCGCGCCAGACAAAGTGTTTATGCAACCTTGTAAAACACCCAATTGGCAACGCGGGGGTAAGGATTTTGCAAGTGTAGTTAGTGTCAATGGAAAAGCAATGAATCGTCCTTTAGCTGCATTGGCTTTAGGCAATTCATTAGGAAGTAAAGGTTTAATTGAAGCAGAGCTTTTAGCAGTTGCCGATTTTGATGAATTGGAAAAACGAAAAGCCGAAGTAAAAGGAAAGATTGTTTATTATCATAGTATGTTTGATCCAACTATTGTACAAACTTTTGGCGCCTATGGAAAAGCGGGTGTGTATCGTTCTACTGGTGCTAGTCGTGCTGCAATGTATGGTGCTGTTGGCGTGATGCTGCATTCATTAAGTAGCGCTCCTGATAATGCGCCACACACAGGTGGTATGAAGTATGATGAAGCGTATCCAAAAATTCCGGCGGTAGCTTTGGGCCCTAATGATGCAAAGGAGCTATATGCAAATGCGAAAAAAGGAACCATTCGTGTGCAGATGCAAACCTATGGTTATTTTTTACCTGATGCGGATGAAAACAATGTGGTGGCAGAAATTAAAGGGTCCACTTTCCCGAATGAAATAATTACGATTGGCGGGCATTTAGATAGCTGGGATGTAAATGAAGGGGCGCATGATGATGGTGCAGGTATTGTGCAAACAATGGAAATTTTACGAACCATGAAAGCATTGAATTATCAACCAAAAAGAACCATTCGTTTTGTTTTATTTGCCAATGAGGAAAATGGCATGCGCGGTGGCAACAAATATGCTGAACTTGCAAAACAAAATAATGAACAACATGTTTTTGCGCTTGAAAGTGATGCAGGTGGATTTACGCCAAGGGCCATTGGTATTAGTGCAACAAGCCCTGAGCAGTTTAAAAAGATGCAACAATGGGCTAGTTTATTAAAGCCGTATGGTACTGAAATTACAGCTGGCGGTGGCGGTGCGGACATTGGGCCGCTAAAAAATGTAAATGCGTCAATTGTACTTGCGGGTTTAGTGCCAGATAGCCAACGCTATTTTGATTTACACCACGCTAAAACAGATGTGTTTGAAAATGTAAACAAAAGAGAATTGTTATTAGGGGCAGTGAATATGGCGGCGATTATTTATTTGGTAGACCAGTATGGGGTGCCGAAATAAAAGACTATTTTTTGTTAATAGAATAAACACCTATCACTCGTCTCATCGCTGCTTCGCAGATATTCGCTCGTAATAGCATTTATTCTTTTTAACAAATCAAATTGAAGAAAAACATAGGCTGTAGAAAAAATACCTAATCCTCGGCTCTCAATCGCTTCGCTCAAATGTTCGCTCGGATTAGTATTTATTTCTACTGCTATAATAAAAAAGCCTCGAGGTTAAATTGACCAAGAGGCTTTTTTATTGGATAGTGTGTTGCAGTTATCTACTTAAGTTCATTGAACGCTCCTTGTATAAATTTCGGAAGTAAGGATCGCGTAAATCTTTTATAAATCGAATGGCCTCACCTGTACTTTTCATTTCAGGGCCTAATTCTTTGTTCACGCCAGGGAATTTATCAAAACTAAATACCGGTTCTTTAATAGCAAACCCGTCTAGCTTTTTCTCCATGACGAAGTCGGTTAATTTAGCGGCTCCCAACATTACTTTGGTTGCAATGTTTAAATATGGAATTTGATATGCTTTTGCGATAAATGGCGTTGTTCTTGATGCTCTTGGATTAGCTTCAATGACAAACACTTTATCATCCTTAATGGCAAACTGAATATTTATTAATCCTTTGATATTTAAAGCACGCGCAATTTTTTCACTATAAAACTCCATGGTGGCCACGATCAATGGCGTTAAGTTAAATGCAGGTAATACCGCATTACTATCGCCACTATGTATACCCGCTGGTTCAATGTGTTCCATTACGCCCATTACG
>CAJBLA010000271.1 GCA_903953815.1 uncultured Bacteroidota bacterium
CCTCTCCGACTTGAACGGAGGACCCCATCATTAACAGTGATGTGCTCTAACCAACTGAGCTAAGGAGGAGTGTTCCTTTTAAGGGTGGCAAAAATAATAAATTTTAGTTAAGAACAAAACATTAAAACAAAGAAAATGGCTTAAAACCAATAAAAAGTGCGTCATCTCTTAACTCTAGGGGGTATGTTTTCAAAAAATAGCCTTCCCCACTCGTATTTCTACCATTTTTCATATCAAAACTATATCTATGTAACGGGCAAACTACCTGACCTAGCGGATTAATATACCCTTGCGCCATCCTGCCACTTGCATGCGGGCATTTACTCGCAAAAGCGTAATAACCCTCCTTCCATTTTCCTAAGGTGAATTTTTGCCCATCTACCTCTAATTCAAGCAGGTTATTTTCTGGCCATTCCAAGGTTAATGGGAACTGCGTAACCAATTTCCAATTCAGCTGACTCATTAGGTATAATAAACGGTTTTATAAGGGAATCTGATTTGATACATGTCTCTTACTTTATGTAAAATAACTGTTCTCAATTCCTCAATATTTTGTTTTTCAATGGCACTAATAAATACGGCTTGATTATTGGTGATGCCATTCCATTTTTCTTTTAATTCTAATAAAAGATCCTGCTTCACTTCATCTGATATCCATTCATCAAAATATTTTTGTTGATACAAATCCATCTTATTAAAAATAGTTACAACCGGCTTATCAAATGCTTTTAATTCTTGTAAAGTTTTGTTGACCACTGCAATCTGATCTTCGTACTGTGCATGTGATACATCCACTACATGCAATAAAACATCTGCCTCACGAACTTCGTCCAATGTGCTTTTAAAACTTTCCACTAAATGATGCGGAAGCTTGCGAATAAATCCTACGGTATCACTTAATAAAAAAGGCGTGTTTTCAAAAACAACTTTACGCGTTGTAGTATCAAGGGTTGCGAATAATTTATTTTCAGCAAACACATCACTTTTACTAATTAAGTTCATGATGGTGCTTTTTCCCACATTGGTATAACCTACGAGTGCAACGCGTATAAACTCACCACGCTCCTTGCGTTGCGTGAAAGCTTGTTTGTCAATCTCCAATAATCTTTTACGTAATAATGAAATTTTATCTTTCACGATACGACGATCCGTTTCAATTTCAGTTTCACCTGGACCTCTTGAACCAATACCTGCACCTTGACGTTCCAAATGCGTCCACATCCCTTTTAAACGCGGTAATATATATTGGTACTGTGCTAATTCCACTTGGACTTTTGCTTGCGCTGTTCGTGCCCTGGCTGCAAATATGTCTAAGATTAAATCACTACGATCAATCACCCTGCACTTTACTTCCTTTTCAATATTGGTAATTTGCGAACCAGATAATTCATCATCAAAAATAACAACATCAATATCCTTTAAGGCAACATATTGTTTTATTTCTTCCAGCTTTCCTTTACCCACAAAAGTGCGAGAATCCGGATGCGGTAATTTTTGCTTAAAAGATTTAATTGTTTTCGCACCCGCTGTTTCTGCTAAAAATGCCAATTCATCCAAATACTCATCCACCTGCGCTTCGGTTTGATCTTTTTGAATCACACTCACCAAAACCGATTTTTCTTCCTTCTTAAATATTTTCTTTTTTTCTATCAAAGTGCACTGTTTTTACAAAGATAATCTAAATGTGAGGGGAATGAAAAAACCCTCTATTAATTGTAGAGGGTTTTAAATATTCATATAAGGTTAATTATAATCCACTGATTGTTATACCTGCTGAAACCTTATTCATTACAGGACCAAAGCCATCACGTAATACCCCTGTTACTTGGTAGCCCATATCAAATGAAATCATTCCATAACCCACACGGCCTGTAAGTTCAATATTGGTTGCACCAAAGAATCGATTTGCAGTTCTTTTCTCAATATATGATTTACCATACACTGAATTACCTGCACCATTTACATAATCTTTTGATTTTGTATAGGATTTAAGTAGGGTACCCACTTTTAAACCTGCAGCATATTTCCAAGATTTTGAAGGTTTCTCAGGATTCGTATAATACCTAAGTTCAACAGGTACTTGAACATAAATAGTAGTCACTTTTGATTTTGAAAAACGACTTGAAAGGCTATCCAGCTTTCTGAAAGGCAGTGAATTAGCGGTACTTTTTACATCCACCAAAGTACGATCATCAAAAAAGATATTACTTGTTCCTAGACCAGCACCAAATGCTACGCTGTAGTGAGGATCAGACTTAAATGGTCTATCATACATGAAGTAGATATTGAAATGTCGACTAAATCCATTTCCAGTATTAACGCTATCAGGTGTTCCTGTCCACATATCTGTACCAAATTGAAACACTAAATGATCAGCAGCACGACCAGTTAAATCGATTTTTGACCAATCCTTCGCTTTAACCGTTGGAGTTTGTGCTTGCACAAATAGACCAAAAAGCAAAAAAGAGGCTGTTGTAATAATTACTTTCTTCATTCGGCAAAAATAGCAGAAAAAACGGGTAGTTAACTTTAAAAAAGGTTAAAAATTACGCAACTAGCCCTCAATAGATAGGCAAATTTTCCTATTTTTGCCGCCTACATCGAAAGATGCGGGCCTATAGCTCAGTTGGTTAGAGCACCTGACTCATAATCAGGGGGTCCCTGGATCATGCCCAGGTGGGCCCACTCCTTGATAATCAAGCAGTTACAAGCAAGTTTTCAAACACTTTTTTGTAGCTGCTTTTTTCATTTGCACCACAATTTGCACCACAAACATTTTCTTAAAACCCGCGTAAACATTGGGATGTTGTTTTTGGGAATCATAGTTATTTTGAGGAATAACTATTTTTAGCACATCCCATTAACTGGTTATGATGTAATTACTAACCGATTTAAAGTCGATAAAAGATATGGTAAAAAGATAGACAATGCAGTCATCTTTTTTGTGTTAGTTGAAGCATTCGCTATGCGTGCGTATTATCAGTTTGAATGAAGGAGATTTAGGCCCCTAATGCGGTTGAGGCAGAATTATCACACTTTAGTAACTTAGTTACTGTTAACTCCATAATTCTTTAGATTGTTCATAAAGATATTCTTGTCGCAATAAAATTGCATTAAAGTCCCAATTATTGTAATCAATAAGATTGTTTGTTATGGTTAAACGCGATTGTTTGTAATAGACTTTTTTGTCAATGAAATCTTTGTTTTTTGCTTTTATATTCTTTTTATCTTGGAGTATTGTGAGATTTCCTAACCTATTTAAATAATCTTTATATTCTTCGGAATCCTTGTCAAACATTATTTTCCATTCTCCAGCTGCTTTTTGTGGCATTATATGTTCAATATGCGTGTCCTTATTTGACCAGTCAACACTTTCAGAATGTTTTCGTGTTATTCTATCTAAAATCATTTTTGATATTGAACCTTTTGGACTTGCGTAAATAAACTCATTTTTAAATTTTTCCTCCTCTTTGAAATTCGAATGATCTTTGATTTTAATTATTATACTATCTATATTAGAATCTCCGATAATAGATTCACTTAATAAATAATAAAATCTTTCTAGTTCTTTAGGGTCTTTTCTTAGAATACTATGTCTAAAAGTCAATGAATCTATTCCTTTACAAACTTTGTCAAAATTTTCTCCATTCAACTTTCTAATGGCATTAAGAAGTAATGGGAAACATTTATTTACACCCATAGCCTTTAAGCTATTCAAATAAATTTTTTCATTACTAGGGTTAATTAAATTAATATAGTTATTAGATGCTATTAATAAATCCTCAATGAATTTTTGTGGGCCATCTTTTAAAATTAATTGCCCGTATATTTCAAAAACATACTTTTCAGGCGCTGGTGGGTAATTTTTCTTTTCCCATTTTTCTAATCCTCTTTTTTTATCCAATTGTTGCCTTAATTCCTGAATTGTATCTAATGAGTTTAAATAGTGAAAAAGAAAAACATCCAAACTCCCATTGTTTTTTTCAACTCTATTTCTTATTTCATCCCAATTATCGATTGCTTCGTCAATATCATAAGTTCCTAAATTATCACATAATTCGTTTTTGATTAAGTCACCTTGAGTAAGTTCCAATCCTCTTGCATTAATTGTTTTAAATAAAAGTAACTTATCAGACTGCTTTTCTGCAGTCATTACAATAAATTCACTTTTAATGATTTTTTCTGTAAATTTTGTTACCCCACTAAGTCCTTGATCTTTTACAATTTCCGCAAAACGTTGATTAAAAAAATCTAAAGTGTTTGTAAGATTCTTGTGCGAACGCCTTTTTCCATCTTTATATGCTGAAAAATCTTCATTTCTAATTATTGATTTAAACAGTTTTTTGTCTCTTTTACCAGTTTCTAACCTGGGTTCTGAAGATGAAATATCGTCAGAAAGGTCATTAGGGTCAATAATAAACAATAATGAATTGATTCTTTCGATAGCTTTAATTTTATCTGAATTGATTAATGGTTTCAATGCACTTAACAGAAGTAAAAAAAGAGTTGTAATTCTTTGCTGTCCGTCT
Source organism: uncultured Bacteroidota bacterium (assembly GCA_903953815.1). GTDB lineage: Bacteria > Bacteroidota > Bacteroidia > Chitinophagales > Chitinophagaceae > Sediminibacterium. The sequence goes on from CAJBLA010000271.1 coordinate 4,530, forward strand.
ACAATTTCCATATTAAAAGAATTTTCTGCATCGTAAAGAAGCAATGAGCCTAAGAAATGCCCATTATCATCTGAATCTGCGATATCATAATATAAATCAGATACTTGTTCTAAATTCCATGAATATTCTCTTTGATATAATGGAATAATAAAAGTTTTGTCTTTTAAAATATCTGTTATTTTAACTGGCTCTTGAGATACTTTCATAAATAACCTAATTTATTTTTTATTGCAATTATAATACTTTTAAAACGACCTCAACTACTTGCTATAATTTCGCCTCCACTAACGTTTAGTTAGTTTTCAATTAACAAGTTAAACCTATTTTTCTAAAAATTTATATTAAAATTTAGAAAGAAAGCTAAATTTCATTGTTCTTATGGCTTATTATAAAATATTTGACGATCTTTAAAAATTATATAGTAAAAAGAAAAGTATTTATTTCCTATGACATTAGTGTCATACTAAGCTTGATAATAAAATAAAAGAAACCCAGTTTTACTAAAGAAATTCTAGAAAATATATATTAGGTTTAATAGCTTAATTGCTAAAAATGAATAATCTACAATTCAAAAATAATAAAGTAATTAACAATTTAGGTTTGAATTGATAAATTTCTGCATAGTTTCAATAGATTAATGTAAATTTATATCTTATTTGTGAAATATTAAATATGAAAAAAATTAGAGTTTTTGAGACTTTTGCAGGATATGGTGGTGCATCATTTGGTTTAAAAAAAGCAGGAATTGATCATAAAGTTATTGGCTTTTCTGAATTTGATAAATATGCAGATATTATATTTACTAAAAACCATCCAAATATTAAAAACTATTGGGATATAACTAAAATTGACACAAAAGATTTGCCTGATTTCGATCTTTTTACTGGTGGGTTTCCTTGTCAACCATTTTCAACTGCAGGCTCAGGTTTAGGAGAAATGGATATAAGGGGAACTCTATTTTATGAAATAATTAGGATTTGTAAAGATAAACAACCACAAAATATATTATTAGAAAATGTGAAGGGGATTATGATGGGAAAGCACAAAGAGACATTTAGAAAAATTATTTCATCATTAGAAGAGATAGGTTATCAAGTTCATTATAAATTAATGAATAGTAAAGAATATGGAATACCTCAAAATAGAGAAAGGGTATGGATTTATGCTACAAAAAAGGAACGCGATCTTATGTGGAAGTTTGAAGTTCCTAAAATAAAACTAAAAAAATATTTTAAGGATTTTTTAGAAACCACCCCAGATCAAAGTTTATATCTTAGAGAAGATCAAATTGATAGATTAATTGAGCTCCATAAGGTAGATTTAAATGTAAAAGAACCATGTTGTTTGGATATTTATAATAAAAAAGTAAGGACCGATGGAATATGTATCACACTTACAGAGCCTCATCATAACTCTTTAAGGGTTGTAGAGCCTCCTAAAAAAGGGAAGTTTGTTGTTAGAAAATTATCAGCACTTGAACATTTTAGATTAATGGGATTTAAAGATAATGAAATTGATTTTGCAGAATTATCATATGCGCAGCTGTGTAAACGAGCGGGCAATGGATGGGATGTAAATGTTGCGGGGAAAATTTTCAATAAAATATATGAAAAATAAATTATATAAAATAAAGGCTCAATATATTATGGCCTTATGATTTTATGTTTCAAATTCAATTTTAATGTTTTATAAAATCTTTGAGAATCATTCCAATAATTAATTGACCCCACCTTACCGACTGAACCTCTTAATTCTAAATTAAAAATTACTAATGGTTTATCTGAAAACATTGGTATTGCAGATTTTATAACGACCTTACAACCTGGCGTAGTATAAGTCTCATAATTTAAATTAATATAAAAATTAACAACATCTAATAATTTGAATTTATAAGCATCATCATCAGCTTCTTCAAGTATTACTATATTATCAATTGAATTATTTGAAAATATATACTCAAGTACCTCTTTGAAATTATTTTTATTTTTGAGCCATACTGCTAATTCGTCTGCTTTTAATTTCCAATTTTTTTTATCAGATACATTAACTTTATTATTATTTTCAATTTTATATTTTTTTACTTTATAGCCATAAATAACAAATTTTGAAATTGGGTGCTCCTTACCAAAAAAATCAATGGTATTATCTTTAGATTGCAATAATATTTGTATATGCTTTTTTGCTCCTTTACATGAAGAGCGCTCACCATTTGCTTCAACTACATCAGTTTTTCCAACACCATCTATTGTATGCCCTTTCACCCTGGATGCATATATTTTTTCTAATGAATGGCCTCTTTTTTTATTAGTTGATGCTAATTCGGAAGAAGATGCATGTCTTGATCCATCATAACCTTGAATTATATTATTCATATATTTATTTTTTAAAATTTAATAACTCCATAGGTGTAATTTTTAAAGCGTTTGCGATCTTTTCAATTACACATATTGAAATATTTCTTTTGCCTGCCTCTATGCTTGGAATATAAGTTCTATCTAAGTCCGACATCAGAGCAAGTTTCTCTTGAGACCAGCCCTTTTCTAATCTTAAAGTCTTAACTTTTTTTCCAACTTCTTTTTTAATATCCATATTTACAATTTAGATTATTTAGAAAATTTACACAACGGACTATTGTCTACATTTATTGAATACTTTAATTAATAATAATTCACAAGATGGAATTATATAATTTAGAGATCTTCTATTCTGAGAATTATGCCAAAATCATAATCATAATACCTCAATTGCTTAAAAATGAGGGCCTTACACTCTAGGTTAACAAATAGAAATGAGGACTATTACACTTAAAATAAAATGTAACTCCCTTTGTTGGTTATTTCTATGATTTAAAGGGAAATAACTTTAAAATGGTCAAAAATGATTAAATTTATTAATATATAATCTTATAATGAATTTAACATGGAAGCTAAAGAATTGTGTCTTAAATTAATTCAATGCGAGTCTGAAGAAGCTGTAATTGATATTTTGAAAAGCGAAAATTACTGGGATAGCCCAGAAAACTGGAAGCTATTTGGCGAAGATGAAAATAACTATTCTATAATAGGGAACCAACAGAGCAAACCCGAATCTGCAATTGTTGAAAAAATTATAAATTCAGTTGACGCAATATTAATGGGAGAATGCTTAAAAAGAAATATTCAACCTGACAATGTTGAAAAAGCGCCAAAAAATATCAAAAAGGCATTGGAAGAATATTTCGGAATGTTTGATGGTAAGTTGACAAATGTTTCTCCAAGAGATCGTGGAGAATTATCAAAAAATATTGGGTTTGTAGCAACTGGTCAAAAACTAAATCCAAATTATATAATATTTGATAAAGGCGAAGGTCAATCCCCTTCAAGACTTCAGGATACTATTTTATCAATAAGGAAAAGTAATAAATTAAAAATTCCTTTTGTACAAGGCAAATTTAATATGGGGGGAACTGGTGTATTCAGATTTTGTGGGGAAAAGAATATTCAAATAATTTTATCTAAAAGAAACCCTGAAATATCAAGATTTGAAAAGGATCCAATGAAGGATTTTTGGGGATTTACAATTGTTAGAAGAGATAATCCAAGTCATGGTGCAAGAAGTTCAAATTATAAATTTCTTGCACCATATAATCAAATCCTATTTTTCAGCTCTGAGGCTTTACCTATTTTACCAGGCGAATATCCTAAAGCTTATGAAAAAAATTTAGAATGGGGGACATACATAAAATTTTTTGAATACAAAATAGGGGCAGGATTAAGATCAAATATTCTCTTTGACCTAAATTACAAACTTTCATTGTTAATGCCCCAGATTGCATTACCAATTAAATTATATGAAAGAAGAAAAGGCTATCAAGGACATTCATTAGAAACAATACTATCAGGTTTATCCGTTAGAGTTGAAGAGGATAGATCTGATAATATTGAGGAAAATTTTCCAGTATCTGGCTCAATGACAGTTAGTGGGCAAGAAATGAAATATTCAATTTATGTATTTAAAAAAGGAAAGCATATAAATTTTACAAAAGAAGAAGGTATTGTTTTTACAATAAATGGCCAAACACATGGTTATTTAGGAAAAGCTTTTTTTAATAGAAAAGGTGTTGGCTTGAATTATTTATCTGAATCAATTTTGGTAATATTGGATTGTTCTGAAATTGATGGAAGAGAAAGAGAAAACCTTTTTATGAATAGTAGAGATCGATTAAGCACATGTCCTTTAAAAACAGAAATCGAAAATGAACTTGAAGATATTCTTAAAAAACACCCAGGTTTAAATAGTTTAAAAGAAAAAAGAAGAAGAGAAGAAATTGATTCAAAACTTTCTAATCAACAACCCTTAGCCGATGTTTTACAAAATATTTTAAAAAAATCACCCACCCTTTCCAAATTATTTATTACAGGACAAAAACTGAATAGCCCTTTTGACTTATCAAACTCAGGTTCTGTTGAATTATTTGATGGAAAGGAGTTCCCTACATTTTTTACTTTAATAAAAAAACATGAAAAAAATAATCCAAAGCAAGCACATTTAGAAAGTAAATTTAGAATTGAGTTTAAGACAGATGTCGAGAATGAATATTTTAATAGAAGTAAAAATCCTGGGACATATAAACTTTATATAAATGATATTTTATCAGAAAACAAAAATTTAAACCTATGGAATGGCTATGGGTATCTTAATGTACTTATTGATGAATTTAATGTTGGTGATATTTTAGAATTGAAACTAGAAGTGAATGATATAAACAGACCTATTCCAATAATTGAAATATTTTATGTAAAAATAATAGAACCTTTAGCCAAAAAAGAAAGTGGTGAAGGCGGTAATAGGATTAAGCCATCATCTGATAAACCTGGTAATGAAACAAATAAACCTAACAAATTTTCATTACCTAATATAATAGAAGTATCAAAAGATAATAGAACTGGGCATAGCTGGACAGACCAAGGTTTTAATCAAGAAACAGCTATGATTGTGAAAGGAAGCGATAAAGATGGGTATGATTTCTTTATTAATGTTGATAATCTATATTTGCTTTCTGAAATTAAACCTGCAAAAACTTCTGAAGTTGAGCTAATAAATGCTAAATATAAATTTGGAATGGTATTAATAGGGCTTTCTATACTAAATAACGAAAAAGAAGAAGAAAAAGCCGATCACAATGATGAAGTTGAAAGTATTTTTAGCAAAATTGAAAAATTAACAAAAGCATTATCTCCGATGCTAATTCCAATGATTGACTCACTAGGTTCTCTTGAAATTAACGATGTAACTTCATTTTTATCTGAAGAAAATAATTAATCTATATTTTAAAAGCTAAAATCAAAAACTAATAAAAGAACCACCTAAGAGAATTACCCTCAAGATGCTGGAATTAGATGAAGACAATTACAGTCAAATTAAACGAATGAACTCCGTCACACCCTCAAATACTAAGTTACCATTTATTGCATATGGTTCATTTAAACCTTTTGAACTTAGGTTTAATATTATTAAAGATTATATTGAAAACTATAATGAGATAAGAATTAATGGAATTATGGAGGAGAAAGATGGCGTGCCTATATTCGAATTAAGTAAGGAAGGATATTCGGGTCAAGAATACGTAGCATTTGAATTAAATTTTAAAGTTGGTTTTGAGGAGGTTGCATATAAGACAATATGTGACTATGAACCTGCTTCATATTATGAGTGGGGGGTATTAAATAATAAAAATATTTTAGTAGGTAATAAAAAAATGAAAGGGAAAAACCATTTTTTTGGAAATTCTTGGACATTTAAAAATGACCCTTATTTTGAATTTGGATTAAAAGCATGCCAAACTATTTACGATATTGATTCAATTAATAAATTGAATGAAGGTGAGTTTTTCCCATTTTTTAAATCTTCTGCTGCATATATGTTACTATGGACAATTATTGAAAGGTTTTGTACCTTAAAATATGGGGCTGATATTTCACCAGCAGATAAAATTAAAGCTTTAGCATCAGACATAAGTATTCCATGGGAAGACATAATCAATAATATTAACAGGGAAGACAGAATTTACAGATCAGATAAAGTCAATGAAGCATTGAATTTAGATAAAACTAAAGGGGTAAAAAAGCTTTTAGGATATTACTATGGAATTAGGAGTAACATGGTACACAGAGGGAAAGAGGTTTTTTCAGATACTGACAAAATCAAGGAATCATTTCTGGAATTAATCATGATTTTTAAAAATATTCTTAATTCTCATGGGTTGTCTGAATTTAAAAGTGGGATATAGCACATAAACACTTACTTCCCTTTTATAATAACCTTATTGCTCCATGCATCAAACTCTTTCTTTAAGGCAGGCAACGTCACTTCAAAATCATTGGGGTATTTTTTTATTTGTTTTAACAGATTAAGTAAGTGACTATTATCTAAAATATTAAAAACAACTTTTATACGATTAGCTGTAAGGATTTCTTTAGTTTTTTTGTACAACGTTTTTCTTTCTTCTTCATCTAAAATTTCATACAGACTCTTCCTTGTAATACTATTTAGTTTTTTAGATGGCTTTACCGCTTTTAATACAAATACGGAAATCATTAAATAGATATCATCAATTGTATTTTCAATAGTCGGAATTATTACTACTTTTTTACTTTCCCCCTCAATTGAATGAAGTATTAGCGCTGGCCTATCGTTTTCAGTGAATTGTATAAAATGGGTTGGATTAATTCCACTATCATTTTGATGAGCTCTCCCTACTAATATTGTTGCTGTTGTAGTTGCCATTTTAATATTATTTTTTAATGTTTTAAAATTAAGTTATTTATTAATA